>JBOGLH010000085.1:0-17482 GCA_050746025.1 Terriglobales bacterium
CCGAAAAACTTTCCAGCCGCTTACTTCAATCAATCCCGTATCCTGTCATTGCCGATGTATCCAGAAATGCCGGAAGAGGCAATCACGCATATAGCTAACGTGATCTCGCAGTTTTGGAGCTCGGAATCCCCGAAAGTAATCAAGTTGACTGCTCTGTCTAAAAACTGAAAAGCTGAAATCTGAAACACTGAACGGGGTCGGAGATTCGGAGCGCTATAAGCGCGGCATGTGTATAGCTAAAAAGCGGATTAATTCGGAAGCTCCTTAGGAGCGACATTTGGATGTCGGTGAATGGCGAATACCTACACACAAATTTATTTGCACGTTGTCTTCGCGGTTTCTGGGCGTGCGTGCCTCATTCAACCCAAGCGCAAGGAGGAACTACAGAAATACATCACGGGAATTGTCACGCATCGAAATCAAAAGCTCATCGCGATCAATTGCATGCCGGATCATACTCACATTCTTCTTGGATTGAAACCCGATGAGGCGCCATCTGATTTGATCGGGCGGATCAAAACGGGCTCGACCAACCATATCAACGAGCAACGATGGATCGGATGTCGGTTTTCGTGGCAGGAAGGATTTGGTGCGTTTTCAGTTTCTCATTCTCATCTCGACACGATGATCAATTACATTCGCAATCAGGAAAGTCATCATCGCCGGAATTCTTTTCAGGAAGAATATGTCGAGTTTTTGAAGCGGCACGATGTGCCATACGACGAGCGATACGTTTTTGTGCCGGTTGAATGATCGTGACATGCCGCTCCTACGGAGCTTGTGATTATTGGTTAACGGGAGCTATAAACCTGTCGCTCCTATGGAGCTGCTCTTTTCATCCCTCTGATCTCCGTCCTCCGATCTCTGACTAAGCAATGTCGATGCTACGAAACAGGCTTTACTACCGAGTAAAGCCACTTATCCCGCAATCGCTACGAACGGCAGTGCGGCGAAGAGTCGCTTCACGCCTGCGTCATAGCATCGCGGACGTCTGGCCGATCCTCCCGGGCTCGGAGCACCCACCACAAGACTGGCCGGGATGGCCGGAAGGCAAGAAATTCGCATTTGTCCTGACGCACGATGTCGAAGGTGTGCTTGGTCTGCGGAAATGCCGGGACGTGATGCGACTCGAAGCTGAATGCGGGTTTCATTCCTCCTTTAACTTTATTCCGGAGGCCAATTATGCCGTTTCGAAGGAACTCAGAGACGAACTCGTTCAGCACGGATTCGAGATTGGCATTCACGATCTCAAGCATGATGGTCGGCTGTTTGTTTCCCGACGCCAATTCAATCGCAGAGCGGCTCGGATCAATGATTACCTGCGCGATTGGGGCGCCGTCGGGTTTCGGTCGGGCTTCATGCTGCACAAGCTCGATTGGCTGCACGAGCTGAACATCCAGTACGACGCTTCGACATTCGATACCGATCCGTTCGAACCCCAACCCGAAGGCCGTCACACTATTTTCCCCTTCTGGGTGCCAGCGCCGAATGATCAGAGGGCAGAGATCAGAGATCAGAGATCAGATCCGTCCTCTGACCTTCGTCATTCCGCCGGCCGAGTCGGCGGCTATGTCGAACTTCCCTATACTCTGCCGCAGGATTTTACACTCTTCCTGCTATTGAAGGAGCGTTCGGCCGATCTATGGAAGCGAAAGATCGATTGGATCGCAAAGAATGGAGGCATGATTCTGCTCGATACGCATCCGGATTACATGCGTTTGAACGGAGAAAATGGGAACCATTCGTACCCGATCGAGTTCTACAAAGAAGTCCTCGATTATGTTCGCACGAATTATGCCGGGGAGTACTGGCATGCTCTCCCTCGAGAAGTAGCAGCGTTCGTCCAAAAAGGACGTGAGAGAAAAAGTGCCAGGGATGTTGTTCCGCCTGTCTCCCTGCGGACTCGGGTTCCCCGCGGAAAAATATGGATCGACCTCGATAACACGCCGCACGTTCCGTTCTTCGAGCCCATTGTTGATGAATTGAAATCACGAGGGTTTCCCTTGCTTCTCACCGCACGTGACGCCTTTCAGGTCTGCGACTTGGCTAACAAGAAAGGGCTCGCATACGTCAAAGTCGGCCGGCACCATGGCAAAAATCGTCTATTAAAAGCTTCCGGTCTGGCTTATCGCGCGCTGCAGTTGGCGCCCATCGTATTGCGGGAAAAACCAATCCTTGGGGTCTCGCATGGTGCGCGCTCGCAGTTACTTCTTGGAAACGCGCTCCGGATTCCCACGGTTTTGATTGAGGACTACGAGTTCTCGCGGTTTCCCGTGATGATGCGCCCCTGGTGGGTTGTGGCTCCCACAGTGATTCCGGATCAGGCTCTGCCTTTAAAAAATGGGCATATCCGTAAGTACGCCGGGATTAAGGAGGATGTTTATGCCTGGAAGTTCAAACCGGACCCGGATTTACTAAGCGAGTTGGGCCTCGTCGATTACGATTTGATCGTAACTGTCCGGCCACCAGCAACCGAGGCGCACTATCACAATCCCGAAAGCGAGAAATTATTTGAGCGCTTCATGGATCGGGCTTGTTCCACCACGGGGGTCAGAGTCGTTCTCTTGCCGAGAAATCAAAAACAGGCCCTTCATCTGCAAAAGAATTGTCCCGATTGGTTCGCACATGAGCGGGTCGTTATTCCGAAATCGGCTGTCGATGGACTGAATCTGTTATGGCACTCCGATCTGGTGGTCAGCGGAGGGGGAACAATGAACCGTGAGGCAGCCGCCCTGGGTGTGCCGGTTTACAGTATCTTCCGCGGCGCCATTGGGGCGGTCGATCGACATCTCTGCTCGGAAAACCGGTTGACCCTCGTCGAATCGCCGGAAGAAGTGGATACGAAGATTCAACTGGTGAAACGCACAAGAAAACCGCTCAGCCAGGTTACGTCCAGGCGCACCCTTTACCAGATAGTCGATTACATCGAAGAGATCGCGGAGAAGACGCGCAAACGCTAGCGCTACGGGACTACAGACTACCGACTACAGACGACGGGACTACCGGCATGCGAGACTATACTAAGATCAGGGCATGGGAGCTTGCGGACGATCTGACTGTGGCGGTCTACAGGGTTACGAGAGGCTTCCCAAAGGACGAAATGTACAGTCTGACGAGCCAACTTCGTCGCGCGTCGTACTCGGTGCCAGCGAATATTGGCTCCGCCCCGTAGGCATCGGATGGGTTTTTCTGTTTACGGCATTCAAAATATCACCCGAAAGCGAATCTACATTGGCCATTGCGAGAAATTGGAAGAACGCCTTAGGCGGCACAACACGGGTGGCGTCAAGTCCACTAAGTCCGATGGTCCCTGGGCGCTGGTCGCACTTCAAGTTGTGGGAACCCGTGGCGAGGCTCGTTGGATCGAGTATCAACTTAAGAGATCACGGGGAAGGAGAAAACGATGGCTTCAAGAATATGCCGTTAGGCGCCAAGTCGCGTAATGGGGCTACGCGCCGGAGGGAGGGGTCATCGAGAGAGAGCAACAAGGATTATCTGCACTTTCTCTACATCTCTCGCGGGTCGCTGTCGGAAGTGCAATACTTCGTCCATCTCTCACGCCGACTCGAATATCTCGCCGAAGCAGAGGCGAGCGACTTGGATGCGCAAATCAAGTCTGCGTTCGGTTGTTTACACGGTCTGATCCGCGCGGTCGAGAAAGAAACAGGCAAGTTGAGTAAAGCAGTGGCCGTAATTACCAGCCTACTAGTCATCGGCTTCGCCCGATGGTCCAGTAGTCTGTAGTCTGTAGTCGGTAGTCAGCAATCAGTAGTCAGTTGTCAGTTGTCAGTTGTCAGCAGTCAGTAGTCAGTAGTCAGTAGTCAGTGGTCAGTAGTCAGTAGTCCTGTAGTCCGTAGTCCTGTAGCCATGAAATTGATCCTTGTTGCCGGGGCGCGACCGAACTTCATGAAGGTCGCGCCTTTGATTAAAGCGATCCAGGCGTCCAACGCCAGGGGTCAGAACCATATCGAATGGCGCCTGGTTCATACCGGCCAACATTATGACTCCGGCATGTCCGAGATTTTCTTCGCCGACCTCGGCATTCCCGCACCCGACTTTAATCTCGAAGTCGGCTCGGGCTCGCACGCAACGCAGACGGCCAACATCATGAAGCGCTTTGAGCCCGTCCTCCTTAATGCCTTCGCTCCGGGCAGCAGTCAGTTGTCAGTAGTCAGTGGTCCGTCACCTGATTCCACTTCTCACTTCTCACCGATCACCGATCAGCTCCCCTCCGCATCCCTCCCCGATTGGGTCGTCGTAGTTGGCGATGTCAACTCCACCATGGCCTGCACACTGGTGGCGGCAAAGATGGGCGTGCGAACAGCCCATGTGGAAGCGGGCCTGCGCAGCTTCGATCGGACCATGCCGGAGGAGATCAACCGAATCGTGACCGATTCGCTGGCTGATCTGCTCCTGACTCCATCCGAGGATGCCAATGAGAATCTTCGCCGGGAAGGAATTCCCGAGCACAAGACCCGGCTGGTAGGCAATATCATGATCGATTCGCTCCTGGCCCATCTGCAATCCACCAACGGTGAGATCCTGGAAAGACTCGGAATTGCGGACCGGAGTTTTATCTACGTCACGCTTCATCGGCCTTCCAACGTGGACCGAAAAGAATCGCTTGCGGTTATCGTGGAAGAGCTGAACCGGGTCGCGGACGAGTGGCCGGTAGTATTTCCCATTCATCCCCGCACCCGGAAACAGATGAAAGATTTCGGTCTATCCTTTCAACCGAACACGGGGTTGAAGCTTCTCGATCCAATTGGGTATCGCGACTCGATCGCGCTGACCCAGCATGCCCGATGCGTTCTCACCGACTCGGGCGGCTTACAGGAAGAGAGCACGTATTTCCGCACGCCATGTCTGACCCTGCGGCCAAACACCGAGCGTCCGATCACCATTAGTGTCGGCAGCAACCGCCTGACCAGTGCAACCGCGCTCCGCGCCGATTTAAAAAGGTCCCTCCGTTGCGACGAACGCCTCGGCTCAGTACCGCCTTTATGGGATGGCAAGACCGCGGAGCGAATCATTGGGGAAATACTGAAAGCCGTCAGCGATCAGAAGTCAGAAATCAGAAATCAGAAATCAGTAGACAGATATTGACAATCACGACGCCATGCAGATCAAATCGCCGAAGGATCTGATCGTTTACCAGAAAGCATATGCGCTCGCGATGCAGGTGTTCGAGATTAGCAAAGATTTTCCCGGCGAAGAAAAGTACTCGTTGACGGATCAGATTCGGCGTTCCTCACGATCGGTTTGCGCGAACATTCGCGAAGCATGGAGCAAGAGGAGATACGAAGCCCATTTTGTTAGCAAACTGACAGATGCCGATGGTGAGAACGGCGAGACGGATACCTGGCTCGACTTCGCATGTGGTTGTCATTACCTGTCGAAACCGGATCATACAAGTCTCACGAGCAAATGCCGCGAGGTCGGCGCAATGCTTGGAACCATGATCAAAGACCCTTCGTCTTTCATTCTGAAATCCGATCCCTGACATCTGATTTCTGACGTCTGACCGCTGATCTTTGACGTCTGGTTCCAATCTTTCAGCTTTTTCTTCGTAAATGTCCATCCGAATCACTGTTCTCTCGCTGATCGTGGCGTACCTGTCTGTTTACGCCTGGCGCGATTGGTTTCGAGCTCTCTGCGGCGCGATCGTGTTAATGGCGTTTCTCGAACACCCCGATATGCCGCGGCATATCTTTGGAATACTGGGCCTGAACCTGTGGAATATTCTACTTATTAATGTCCTTATTGGCTGGGCTCAACAACAGCACTACGAAGGTCTGCAATGGGACGCACCGAAAAAGATCAGAACAGCGTTCTTACTATACTGCCTAATTATAGCGTGGGCGTTTTCTCGCGCTTTTTTGGATCCGACGAGCTTCTATGAATTCAACCGGACGACGCTCCTCATCAATTATTTCGTCAACCCGCTAAGATTCCTCATCCCCGGTCTGCTTTTGTACCACGGTTGCCGCACGCGCGAGCGCGTCCTGTGGGCCCTATCTGCGATCATGCTGCTCTATCTTCTGCTCTCAGTGCAGGTGATCCGGTACATGGGAATCCATGTAAACATGTCTGGAACGGATCTCGCGGCCCGGGCCGCGAAGATTATCCATCATAGTGTCGGTTACGATCGGGTCGATATGTCGATGATGCTATCGGGAGCAAGTTGGGCAATGGTCGCTTTTTCCCTGCTTTTCCAGAACAAGCGGCTAAAATGGTCTTGCTGGGGCGCGGCAGGTCTCACTCTATTGGCTCAGGCGATGACCGGCGGCCGCGCCGGTTATGTGACTTGGGGAGTAACAGGATTAGTTCTCGGTATCGTACGATGGCGAAAACTGCTTCCCATTGTGCCCCTTGCTGCGGCCATCGTCTTGATTTGCCTGCCGAGCGTGCGGGAGCGAATGCTGTATGGGTTTGGCATTACCCGGTCTGGTCCTTACGTGGAGGAGACGAATACAAGCGAGATCACCTCTGGCCGGATCGAGATGTGGCCTTATGTCATTGAAGAAATAAAGGAATCTCCACTCATTGGCTACGGTCGAATAGCCATGATCCGAACCGGTCTTGCTCAACGCATGCTCGATGAGCTACGGGAAGAATTCGGTCATCCGCATAATGCTTATCTCGAAATGCTTTTCGACAATGGAATCATTGGTTTCGCGTGTGTGATTCCCATTTACTTGATGCTCTTAACCAGATGCGTAAGCCTGTTTCGGGATAGGCACGATGTGCTCTTCGCCGCAGCGGGTGGCATAGGCTTGTCGCTTGTGTTGGCGCTCCTCGTTGCCGGCATGGGTGCGCAAACCCTCTATCCGCGGGAGGGGGTGTTAGGTATGTGGGCTGCCTTGGGCGTGGCGCTACGCGTATGGGTGGAACGTGAGTGGCTCTACTCAACTGGCGAATCCGGCCTGGCAGAAGATCCCGCTGATCTCGATGCCCAGTCGGAACCACTGGAATCCGAGGCGCAGCCCCTGACCTACGTATGAAAGGTCCGATGACGTCCGCGGCCGCGCAGCGCCAGATTGCACGTGGCCTGAGCATCAGCTGGGTCGCGCAGTTCATTCAGATTGCGGCGGGATTCATTGTGCCCCGCTGGATCGATCACGGGCTTGGGCGGGCGACACTTGGCATATGGGACCTTGGCTGGTCGTTCGTTAGCTACCTCACATTGCTTGAGGCCGGTATTGGGTGCTCCGTCAGCCGACACGTCGCGCTGTATCGAACGAGTCACGATCAGGGCGCGATAAATCGCATCGTCAGCTCGGTCGCTATCGTGCAAAGAAGCGTTAGTCTCGTAATTCTTGGGCTGACCGCCCTTATTGCTTATACCCTGCCACATTATCTCCACGGGCAGCCTGCTGCCCGGGTCTACGATGGACAAATAATGATGCTGGTACTCGGGCTGGGCGTTGCGCTGACGATGTCCGCGTCTGTTTACACCGGCGTCCTGACTGGCTGCCATCGTTGGGGAACTCATTACTCGATTTATGTTTCAACTAACTTAATGCGAGTGATCGGCATGTGCGCGGTGCTCAAGCTCGGTTTCGGCATTGTCGCCCTGGCGGTGGTGCACGTGATGGGTGAAGCATTGGGCCGGGTTATTCGCGCCATCTTTTGCTATAAGGTTTGTCCCGGGCTGAGCATCAAATGGAGGAATGTTGATCGTCCTACCATCCGCAGCATGATGAGTTTTGGCGGCCGCGACTTTGTCGGCCGGATGAGTCAGGTGATGATGATCCAAACGATCAGCATCCTGATCGCAAGCCATTTTGGTCCGGGAGCGCTGGCCCTTTTCGCCCGGCCCCGCTCGCTCGTTCGGCAAGCCACCGTTTTTCCCCAAAAGTATGCCATTATGCTTGCGCCTGCCGCCGCCGCATTGTCGGCCTTGCCCAATGCCAGGGAGCTAAAAGCATTCGTTCTCGATTCGGCTCGTTCCGGGGTTTACGTTTCATTACCTGTTATGGTTTTCCTCGCTATTAATGGGGAACCATTGCTTCAGCTTTGGATGGGACACAGCTATGCCGATGCGCTTTTGATGCTGATACTTACCTTCGCGTTCACGGCGGACATTGTGTATCAGCCGCTTTCCAATCTCCTGCTTGGCCTAAACTTGCATGGCCGGCCTGGTGTGGTGGCGGCAATCGGCGCCGGCGTGGCAATTGCGCTTGCCTCGATCGCGCTGCACTTCGGTTATGGTCTGCGTGCTGTTGCCATGTCTATGGCTATTCCATGGACACTGGTCAATGGCGTGTACCTCCCGTTATTTACCTGTCATCGCTTGAAAATTCCTGTATGGGAGTTTTTGTCGCATGTCTGGACGCGACCGCTCCTTTGCTCTTTGCCTTTTGCTTTGGCATTGGCTCTCGGGCGCGCCATGTTCTCCCATTCTGACGTGCTCGGACTCGTCGCAGGGGGGCTCCTGGGTGGGATGGTTCTGGCAATTTGCTACTGGATATGGGTGCTGCCCGTGAAGTGGAAGCAGCGGATTACAGGCCGGTTTAGTAATCGCGGTGCTGATTCGACCGAGCTTGTCGAGCCTGCGGCCGAGGCTGCGTTAAAACAAGTCGTAGCCGCGGACTAAGGGTCGCTCAATTTCACTTGGCAAGTCATCTTTTTGAAACAACGCATTCTCATCACCGGCGCGGCGGGCTTTATCGGCAGCCATCTTACGGAGCTCTCTGTTCGTGAAGGGTTCACAGTCCGCGCCTTCGTTCACTACAATTCAAATGGACGCTGGGAAAACCTTGAGTTCTTGCCAGATAACATTCAAAAGGAAGTCGAGATTGTTCCCGGAGACATTGCTGATGGCCGTTCGGTCGCACAAGCGATTGCCGGGTGCGACTGGGTTTTTCATCTCGCGGCGCTCATCGGTATCCCATATTCATACGTTGCCCCCACGTCCTATGTACAGACGAATGTTGTTGGGACATTGAATGTGTTGGACGCGTGTCGGGATCACAAAGTTGAACGACTGATTCACACCTCCACCAGTGAGACGTATGGCTCTGCTCAGTACATTCCGATTGACGAGAAGCACCCGAGTGTTGGGCAGTCACCTTATTCCGCGACCAAGATTGGCGCCGACAAACTGGCAGAGAGCTATTGGCTAAGCTTCGCTACGCCGGTAACAACCGTCCGCCCTTTCAATACTTATGGTCCACGGCAAAGCCAGCGCGCCGTTATTCCAACCATTATTACGCAAGCTCTGAAAGGCGATAGTTTGAGATTGGGAAATGTCGATCCTGTTCGGGATTTGACTTATGTTACAGACACTGCCGCCGGGTTTTTGGCAGCTGCCCGCTCTGAAAAGACCGTCGGCGGAGTAGTTAACCTTGGCGTGGGAGAAGGCACTTCAATCAGTGAACTGGCTGCGCGTATTGGCAAGCTTTTGGGCCGCGACCTGAAGATCGAACACGAGGCGGCCCGGGTGCGGCCGGAATCAAGCGAGGTAGCACGTCTGGTCAGCGACAATCGTAGAATGCTTTCGTTAACAAAATGGAAACCGACGGTCGATTTAAATACCGGTCTCGCTGCAACGATCGATCATATCCGAGCCCATCTCGAGTGTTATTCCGATCGCGGTTACGTCGTCTAAATAGAAAAGCTGACAACTGAAACGCTGACATGCTGAATTCACCGATCGCTCTTGATTCCGCCCTCAGTTCTTCTGGCTTCGGTCCTCTGTTCGTTGAGCGTTGGATGTTCAGCGTTGGACGTTGAGCGTTTGCTCCAGCAAATACCCATGCACAACCAAAACGCCACCCGCGCAGTCATTCTAGCCGGCGGCAAAGGAACCCGGCTCCGGCCGCTTACCGCCGTTTTTCCCAAACCGCTCGTGCCGCTTGGGACCAAGTCGGTCGTAGAGATCCTGCTGCGCCGTCTTGCAGCCTCGGGCCTCACAGATATCACCATCTGCACCGGCTACCTTTCCGAGCTTATTCAAGCTGTTTGCGGAGACGGATCGAAATTTGGGTTGCGCATCGAGTATGTTAACGAAGAAGAACCGCTCGGAACAGCCGGTCCGCTCTCGCTCATTCCAAACCTGACAGACCCCTTCATCGTGATGAACGGCGACCTGCTCACAACGCTGGATTTCCGCCGAATGATCGACTTTCACCGAGGTGAACGGGCGGATTTTACGCTCGGGTTGTTCCCGCGAGAGGTGAAAATCGATTTTGGCGTAATCGAGCTGAATGGCAACGGCCAGTTCAATGGTTACAAGGAAAAGCCAACCTATAACTTCGAAGTTAGCATGGGAGTTAATGTGCTTGGCCTGTCTGTTATGAAGCATCTAAAGGATGCGCAACCACTCGACTTGCCGGACCTCGTCCTCAAAGTTCATCGCAGCGGTGGCCGGGTTGCTTGTTACCGTCAATCATGCCGCTGGTTAGATATCGGGCGGATGGACGATTACGCGCAAGCGCAGGAAGAGTTCGCGGATAACGAAGCGGAATTTCTGCGGTGCGACTAAATTGAATTGAAAGAATGCATCTGGATCACCGGCGCGGGCGGGTTCTCCGGGCGATACCTGGCGCGCTATTTGCGCACGCTGGACCGGCCGCTGGAGATTATCGGGATTGGCCGGACGGCAGCGGAAAGCGCGGACCTCGATAAATTTTATGCGATCGATCTTACGGATGCAGCTCGCGTGCGTAAGCTGGCGCGGACGCACCCGCCCGGTCGCGTGTTTCATCTCGCAGGAGCGATGCCACCGGTCAGCGATGCGGAATTGTGGCGAGTCAACGTAGGAGGCACACAGATTCTTCTGCAAACCCTGGCCGAGACTAACAAAAAGCCTTTTCGCGTAGTAACGGTTGGTTCCGCTGCGGAGTATTATCCTGTCCGGCGCAATCTGGTTGAAACGGACAGGTGCGGCGGTGAAACGCCCTACGGAAGAACCAAATGGGCCCAGACAATCATCGCGCTCGCCTGCGGTCGTGAGCTTGGGATCGATGTCATGGTTGCTCGCACTTTCAATCTGCTCGGACCGGGCCTGTCCGCGACTTTGGTTGCGGGCTCGCTCTCCGCTCAGTTTAGCAGCCGCGGCGCCGTAAAGGTTGGCAATACCACGGCACTTCGAGACTTCGTGGATGTGCGAGACGCAGTCCGGGCCTACTGGCAAATCTCCCAAAAAGGTAAGCCGGGAGAGATTTACAATGTTGCCACAGGTCAAGCGACAACCATCAAGAAGCTACTTGCCCTGTTTGTGAAGGTCAGCGGAGACAACCGAAGAATCGACCGTTTATCCGATGTTTCGCGCCGTACCGATCATCCGCGAATCTGCGGCAACAACAGTAAACTGCGCAGGCTAGGCTGGTCGACTGCGATCTCGTTAGAGCAATCCGTTCGCGACATGCTCGCCTCACGAAAAAGCTAAAAAGCTGAAATATTTTAGGGTCAGGATCCATTTTCTAAATTTCAGTTTTCAGCATTTGAACTGAGCGTTTCAGCTTTCAGCTTTTCAGCATTTTAGCCCTATGAGTCCCCTCCACGTCTGTATCGTTGGTCTGAAATGCTACGATCACATCTTGGGAGCTGCTATCCCAAGATACCTCGGAGGAATTGAGACACAGCTTGTCACTCTTGCGCGCGGCTTGGCGGAGGTGGGATGTCGTGTATCGCTGGTGACCTACGACCATGGTCAGGCCGATGGCGAGGTTTTCGATGGTGTTGCGGTCTTTAAGGCTTACCGCCCGCACGCAGGTATCCGCGTTCTGCGCGGATTTTCGCGAATGACAAGTGTGTGGAAGGCTATGCGACAGGCCGATGCGGATGTTTACCTCCAGATGGGTGCTGGAGCGGAAACGGGATGGGTCGCGCTCGGCTGCCGAATGATTTCGCCGACGAGACGTTTCGTTTTTTGTCTCGCCAGCAATGCCAACTACGCAGCGCATTTGCGCTCGGGATTTCTCGGATGGGAGGGCCGTTTCTATCGCTGTGGGCTTCGGAGCGCCGATCTTGTCGTTGCCCAGACCAACGAACAGCGTCGTGGATTGCGCGAGCGCACCGGCATCGAATCGCGAGTGATCCCCATGGCCATCGCGCAACCCGAACAACAGCTTGATGGCGCGGCACGAAATCGCGTGCTTTGGATCGGGCGAATCAGTCGCACCAAACGGTTGGAGTGGTTATTAGACGCGGCCGAGCAGTGTCCCGAGTTAGAGTTCGATGTTGTTGGTTCGCCGAATACGTCCGATGAGTACGTGGTCGATCTTCTGACGCGGGCCGAGGTCATTCCTAACATGACTATCCATGGCCGGGTATCGGCTGCAGAACTTAACCGAGTCTATGGCAGCACGCGGGTTCTGTGTTGCACATCTCAGCTCGAAGGTTTTCCCACCAGTTTTCTCGAGGCATGGAGTCGCGCTATTCCGGTGATCACTACGTTCGATCCTGACGGAATCGTGACTCGGTATGGACTTGGGGCTGTTGTTCACAGCGTTGACGAGTTGAGTGCTCATCTCCGCCAGATAATGAACGATTCCGCCTGGCACAGCGCTCTAGGAACCGCAGCGAGGCGCTACTTTGAGGAGAACCACACAAACGCAGTTGTTAGCCAGCGTTTTCGCGAACAGTTCGAACATCTGCAAAACGGGACCTGCGAAACGCTTGCAGTCCCGTCTCTTTCATGATCGCCGCGCGTCGATGATGGAAGCAACCACAGCTCCAGCAGTTCAAGGTGTAACACAGGTGTTATCGCAGAGTTCGGCCGAACCAACCGACCGACCTATCTCGGTTTGTCTCGTGATCAGCAGCCTGGAGTATGGGGGGGCCGAGCGCCAGGTCGTAGAAATGTTTCGCACCTTCGACCGCTCGCGTATCCGGCCGATCATCTGTTCTCTTTCGGATGACATCCCGCTCGCGGACCAACTCGATGAACATCGGGAAGACGTGCACATCGTGCCGCGTCGCTGGCGCTTTGATTTTACAACCGTGTTTCGTCTCGCCCGGCTGCTTCGTCAGGAACGGGTCGACGTCGTCCACGCTTTCCTTTTCGATGCCGAAATCATTACACGTCTGGCGGCGCCGCTTGCCGGCCGTCCGCTCGTGATCGCCTCGGAACGCAATGCCGATTACACTCGGCGGCGGCTGCATGAATGTGCGCTCCGGCTGACGCGACCGTTAGTCGACGCAGTGGTGGCGAACTCATTCGCGGGTAAGAAGTTCACGTTACGCACAACGGGTTTCACGGAGTCGCAGGTTCACGTCATTCACAATGGCGTCGATACTTTGCGCTTTCATCCTGATTGCGAGGCCGGCGCTACGTTCCGTCGGCGGCACGGGATTTCGGCCGACACCCTCGTTGTAGGAATGGTTGGCAATTATAAACGCCAAAAAGGACATGATGTTTTTCTCCGCATGTCTGCAAAGGTTGCGTCTCGGGTTGACGAGACCGTTTTTCTGATAGCGGGCAGTCCAACCGGTGGGCGACTCGCGTTGAGCCTCACCTATCAGAAAGAGATCGAAGCGCTGGCCGCGCAACTAGGTCTCCGTGATCGCTGTCACTTCATCGAGGCCGAAGAAGATATGTTAGGATTTTACAATGCTTGCAACGTCACCGTGTTGTTATCTCGGCGTGAAGGAACCCCTAATGTGCTGTTAGAGTCGATGGCATGCGGCATTCCGGTGGTGGCAACAGCTATCGCCGACAACGCCTTGATAGTCAGTGAGACGGATCCCGCCGGCGCGATCGTTCCGATCGACGACTTCTCAAAAGCAGCGGGAGCGGTCACTAGCCTTCTACATTCCTCGGAACGTCGCCGGGCTGCGGGCATTATTGCGCGACGACGTGCGTGCGGGTTTTCTGTTAATCGCGCAGCGCATCAGCTTGAGCAGCTCTATTTGCGAGCCCTTCGAGAACTCCGTCGTTAATAGGAAGACAACATGTCCTTAAGTTCGTTGCGGTCAGATTGTTTGACAAGGGAGGACCGCTTGGCATCGGCGACTCAGGTGGACACGGTTCTTTACATTCTCAGTCCGAGCTACAGCGGTTCTACGCTGCTGACATTTTTGCTGGCGCGGCACCCGGAGATTGCAACTGTCGGTGAACTCAAAGCGGCTACTGTGGGAGCGGACACCGAATATCGGTGTTCCTGTGGCGTGTTGCTCCACGCGTGCTCTTTCTGGGAAGGAATTGCAAACGCAATGCATGCACGGGGAGGTGAGTTCTCTATTGTTAATTTCGGTACGCACTTTCGCGCCAGTGGTGTGCTCTTCCGCTGCATCATTAATGCTGGCGTTCGCGGCGGTGCCTGGCCGGTGCTCAGCGACTCGATCATCTGCCGTGTCCCGAGTTACCGGCGAGCGCTCGCTGATATTGTCCGGCAAAACGTATTGATGATGGAGGCGATTTGCCAACTCCAACGCGGTCGGATTTTTTTGGATGCTTCCAAAGACCCCGAGCGGTTGCGAGTGCTTCGACAGCATTGCGGGAAGCGAATAAAGGCTATTCGACTGCTGCGGGATGGGCGAGCAGTAGCTCACTCGTACATGAAGCATTACCGCGTGTCGATGGCTGTCGCTGGGCGTGAAGTGGCTCGGACAATGGCGGCATGCGATCGCGTCATGGATGGGATCGCGTCGGGCGATAAGCTAACACTGAGATATGAGGAGCTGTGTAGCGACCCAGAGACAGCTCTGCAGCGAATCTATTCTCTGGCCTCTCTAGAACCAGTAGCCGAAGGCGGTCGCCGATCGCCTCCCGACCTTCATATCCTCGGCAACGTTATGCGTCTCGGCAACACTAATTCCATCCGCTTAGACGAGAAATGGCGCTCCGAGCTATCTAATAAGGACTTGGATAGCTTTCAGCAAATCGCAGGTCAGCTAAACAGCGGGTATGGCTATACCCAAGGTGCTCGAACTGCGGGAGCGGAATGATGGTTCTCAATGCCGCAGAAGCTCGAGCTAATCTCCAACGAGGCTTGGACGAACACCTGAGCGGGATCGCGTCACCGCGCATCCTGGAGGCGGGCTGCGGGTCAACAACGAATCTCAGGCTGCCGCCGGATAGTCACATCACTGGCATCGACATTTCGAAGCGCGAACTGGAGGCCAACCGGAATCTCTCCGCGCGGGCCCTAGGCGACTTGCAAACCTATAACTTTGAACCGGAGCAGTTTGACCTCGTTGTCTGTTGGGATGTCCTAGAACATCTGGAAGCTCCCCTTGAAGCAATGAAACGAATGGCCGTGGCCCTTCGCCCCGGCGGCCTGCTTCTGATCAAGGTGCCGAATCGGAATTCGCTCAAGGCATGGACTGTGAGAGCTACGCCGTACTGGTTTCACCGCTTGGTTTACCGGTTTTTGTATCAACAGCGTTTTGGCAAACCCGGCATTATTCCTTTTCACACGCACTTCCGAGAGGCAATGGCGCCCCGCGCGATCGAAGAGTTTGCGATGCAAATGACATTACAATCGCAGTTTGCCACTACGTATGAATCCGGCGTTCAAGCGCGGCTCCGACGCAGGTTGCGCATCAATGACCGGCTTTTAGCTGCTATCGAGCGAGTCGCGAATCTGATAAGTTTTGGCAGATTGACCATTGCCTCTTCCGAATGCGTGTATCTGCTTGGTAAAGCAGAGGCGTCTCAGCAACCAGACAGCAGTATCGAACGTACGGTGGGTAGCTTGGGCAGAGCCGCGGCGTGAGAAGCACGAGGGGCCCGTCAATTGTGTCAGTTTCTGTGTTAATCGCTCTTGATCGGTACATCATCTGCTATAAAATGACCCAGGGTTGTTCATGGAACTGGTAGCTCGCGTGCGGGTGCTCGCGCTCTTTTCGATTTTTCTCGCTGTCACAGCCGCTCGAGCTGTCGATCTTCCGCTCGCCGATGGCGATCGAATCGTGATTGAAGGCGACTCCTACGCCGACCAAAAGAAATGGAGCTGCTACCTTGCAGCCTATTGGACTCTGATGAATCCATCTCTCAACCTTCATGTCCAGGTGATCGCCCGAAGTGGGACGAAGGTTGAACAGGCATTAACCGATCCGTCCGGCTATCACGGCTACGACGAATACAACAAGACAATCTGCGCGATAGAGCCAGACTGGGTGCTGACGAGCTACGGCGACAATGGCGGCGATACGACCGACCAATTCATTGCGGCCACAACTGATCTCAACGATAACTACATTATCGCCGAAAACTCCGCCACGCCGATCCTTGTCGGCCCTTTCCCGGCGCTGAAAGTGAACGGCAAGTATCGCAACGGCAATTACGAGACCGCCGAGATAACTTTGGGCGCTAATCGCGGATGGCAGGTCGGTGCCGTCTGGCATTATCTCGCGCCCATTTGGGAAAATTCCGCCAATTGGCCAATCCTTTCAACCACGCTCGATTCGCACGTCGATACCTCGGGAAACATTCTGGAGTTTTACGCGATCATCCACACGCTTGGGTTTTCCACGGTTGTCGCTAACTCCACCATCAACGCGAGCAACCACACGCTGACCTCACACACCAATTCCACGGTGACGAACATCGCGGCGAATGCTTACGGCGGCATCGACTTTGACCGGCTCGACTCCAAGCTTCCTTGGGCAATTGATTACGACAATGACGGGTATAACAAAGCCGTCAGCCTGCTGCCACAAGTTCACAACTGGGAGGATTACTCGATTGCCATCTCCAATCTCCCATCTGCCAACTACGACGTATTCTGCGACGGTACGCAGATCGGGAGCAGTATCAGTAACACAACACTTTCGCACGGCTGGAACATGGCCGACTTGCAGGTGGGACCGACTTTCAATCAGGTGCAGGAAGTCTTGGGCCGGATTCGCGATCTGCTGGGCGTGGATCGCATTACGCTCGATAATAAAACTCCAAACCAAGGTGTTTACAGATACAAGAGTAACGCCAGCTCCTATTACGCCGCGGGGCAACGAGGTGCGACTCTTCTTGCCTCTCTTCAACCAGCGATTACCGAGGTAAACAACTACGATTCCTTGATTCATGCCGCGGCCCAGCCGGTAACGCGACACTACAGCATACGACTCTCGGGTTCGCCTCGTCCTACTCCTACAGAGACTCCGACACCGTCGCCAAGCCCCACTGCGACGCCTACACCGACCTCCACCGCAACCCCGAGCCCGACGTCGAGACAATTAGTGCCCTTAACAAGTCCCTGACAGCGGGGTCAGGGAGAACTAGAGCTAGCATCGACAGCTTTCATAACCCCGCCCGATTTTGTCCTTGCCCGCAAGAGCATTCGGGTTTGTGACAGCGGTGTGCCGCAAAAAACGATACGTTTAGATTTGAACCGATGGAACTTACTGATATCTCAAAGGCGAGTAGTTCAGACTTGGACCGAATTAGAGCCGAATTGAACAGTCATATTCGACGAGAGTATGGTGTTGCCGAGAACGATCCGGATTTCTCCGACGATGTGCACTTATTTGATTTCGGATATGTCGATTCTCTTGGCGCTGCTAAGTTAACGGCGTTCTTAGAATCGAAATT
>JBOGLH010000086.1:0-35801 GCA_050746025.1 Terriglobales bacterium
CTTAACTGTCGGAGGCCTGGTGGCTTTTTATGGTTACGTATTTCGATTGTTCGCTCCGGTCAGCATAGCAATCGATCTTCAGTCCCGCTTACAGCGAGTGGGCGCTAGCATTCGGCGCATCATAGAGCTGGCGAACAATACATCGCCGATTAAACTTAGTACGGATCAACTCCCGGCAAAATTGGATGCCATTTCGGATCTGGAGTTCAAGGCGGTACGCTTTGGTTATGAGGATTGCCGGCCGGTGTTGCGCAACATGAGCTTTCGAATTGCGGCGGGCGAGACAGTTGCAATTGTCGGCCTGAACGGGTCAGGGAAGAGCACGATAGGTCTTCTCGCCACCCGTCTCTACGAGCCTGAATCGGGATCGATTTTGTTGGGAGGCAGGGACATTCGGGAAATCAGTCCTCGCAGCCTTCGCTCGATTGTCACATTGGTGCCGCAAGATCCAATTCTCTTTGATGAGACCATTCGAGGAAACCTCCTGTACGGCAATCCTCAGGCGACGAGCAAGGATCTCGAAACCGTTGCAGCTCTAACCCAATTGAGCGAATTACTGCAAAGAGTTCCAGGTGGATTCGACGAGCCGATCGGCCCACTTGGCAATCGCCTTTCGGGGGGCGAGAAGAAACGACTGGCATTAGCTCGTACCCTCCTCCAGGAACCGAACCTTCTGATCCTGGACGAGATCAACAGTGCTCTTGATGAGCCGGCGGCCGCAAGCATCCTTCAGGGATTGGACTTGTTTCGAAAGGCTCGTACGCTGATTATTATTTCCCACCGGCCGGCGACAATATTATGGGCGGACAGAATTCTCGTCGTGGGAGAAGGTACCGTAGTCGATACCGGTAAACACGATCAGCTGATTCGCAGATGTCCGCTGTATCAACGAATATGGCAGTCGCAGGACACTGAATCCGCTTACCGAAAACGCCTCGGCTGTCCGGGGTCGTAAATCTGAAACTTCTGTATAGTCTCTTCTGGGATTGTACCAACCAAATATCCCCAGATGGAGCGGTAGCCATTCCGACGCTGAACGTCGTCGAACCAAGGACATTGCCTCGGATTTGTTTGCCTACGACAATTGCGAGTTTAGCGTCCTTCGCGAACTGTGCAGCCATTTCGCGGCGCTATTGTCCACCGTCCGCCAGCGCGACCACGCTGCTGTGGAAGATCTGTTTGGAAATAAATGCAGGATTGAAATTCTTTGTGACTGATCCGGTACGCGCATAACAAGGCGAGCACATGTAAAATGAGCGGAGCTGTTGAAACGGATATGGATCTGAGCTTGCAGGGAAAAGTGATTTTGGTAACCGGCGGAGCCAAAGGCATCGGGGCCGCAATTGTGCATGCCTGCGGGAAGGAAGGCGGTATTCCGGTAATTTTCGATCGCGATGAAATTTCGATCAGAAGTTTACAAAAGAAGCTATCTGGATCCGGAATCACGAGCGACGCTGTTCAGGTTGAACTTACCGATCATTCCGTGCTTGTTCCTGCCATCCAGAGTATTGAACAAAAGTTCGGTCGCATCGACGGACTCGTGAATAACGCTGGACTCAACGACGGGGTAGGATTGGAACACGGGAGTCCGGAACAATTTGCCACGTCATTGCAACGCAATCTTGTCCACTATTACACGATGGCGCAAGCTGCGCTGCCATTTTTGAAGCAATCCCAAGGCTGCGTCGTAAACATCGCTTCCAAGGTGGCTGTGACCGGGCAGGGAGGAACCTCTGGTTATGCAGCCTCGAAAGGGGCTATTTTGGAACTCACGAACGACTGGGCGGACGAATTATCGCAGTTTGGAATTCGCGTGAATGCCGTGGTACCGGCTGAAGTCATTACTCCGCAGTACCAAACTTGGGTGGCGCAGTTTGGAGCACCAGAAGAAAAATTGCGCACTATTGCCTCGACGATCCCCCTTGGTCGGCGGATGACTGAACCTGACGAGATCGCGTCAATGGTTGTGTTTTTGTTATCGAAGAAATCTGGAGGGGTGAACGGGCAGAATCTATTTGTCGACGGTGGGTATGTTCATCTGGATCGGCGTCTGACTTGAGAACAGATAAGCGTTCCGCTCTCGGCAATTGGCCATGCCGCGAACAACTCAGGCATTCATTGCTGAAGGACCCCGAACGCTCAGGGGCATTTGTTGCAAGCATGATTTGAAGTACGTTCTGCCTAGCCCGCACATTCTTTCGACGTCGACAGCAACGGGTTTCCACACCACGTTCGACCTCCGAAGTCTTGAACTTGTTTAAGGGCGCCGGATCTCATTCCGGCGGGTTCTTCCCCCGATGGACTGAATGGCACGATTAAGTAAGTAGAGCATAGTGACTCAATCGGGTTGGTCGTTGCCACCGGCGTCAGCGCCAGACAATTTCAACCGGCAAAAAAGCGTTCCTCACGAAGCAAGGGAGAGCTCGATCAGAACCGAGAAGGAACGATTAATAAATTATGACCGATATATCTCTGTGTTTTGAGTTTATCGAGCCGCTAAATCCGAACTGACCAATCGCTGGGATTCACCCACTCCAGGCTCGCAGCCACACACATATACCTCAATGCCAAGTTCTCGGAACGCGACTGCTTTTGCGCTCATTGCTACATCGGCAGAGGCGGCATCTTTTCCGTAAGCCACCTGAATGTGGTTTGATTTGTGCCGCGCCATCAACTGGTCGCGGCTCACCCCGTGGAGCACAGCATTCATAATCGGCCATTGAGGAGTCGTGGATGCCCATCGACGTTCCACTTCTTCTCGTGGCAACTCCACTACCGTCGCTCGCCCGAGATCGGCCTTGAGGCGATTGGACTCGACGAAAATCCGGCTCCAAACAATTTCCCCAGGTTTGCTGATGCCTTTCAAGGTTCCGCCACCGAGCGGGAAATACATCGCCGGCTGTCGCTCGCTGACTGCACCGTTATAGCCGCCAATGAAATGATTTGGAGGAGCGGCCCCGGAAATTTCCAGGACCCATACAAATTCACTGTTGTACTGCTCTCCAAATCGGATATCGTGCAACGTGGTCTCCGGGGCAAGTTTCAGCTCGGACCACACACGGTTGGTGATGAGGGCATCGACACCGGCACACTCATCGACTTCATTAAAGTGGGGAAGCGCCGCCCCAGGATAGAGGACGCGGTTAGTCCCACTCTCACGTACTGGCGGCCGATCGACATTGTTCAATAAGCCTTCTACTAGATCCGAGGCGGGCACCAGATCCTTTAAACCCTGCTGATATTGAATTCCAATAGCCGCGCACCCAAATTCGTCTGCAATTCGCAGGGCCGCGATGTACATTCGGCATTGCTCGAGAATTTGCTGGTCGGTCAACTCAGAAGCCTCATCGGAACCGGTGCGGAATGTCATGCCCTTGCGGTCCAGCCAGTCGCGCACAGATTGAGCCTCCTGAACCGGGACCCGCTTCATTGCGGCAAATAATGCGGACTGGCTCAAACGTTCCTTAAAAATCCCCATGGGATGGAGCAGTTCATCGGGAATGATGGCGTTGTACATACCCATGCAGCCTTCATCAAAAACTCCGAGAACCGCTTTCCGATCGAGCAAGTCGGCGGCAACTTTTCGTCCCACCCTGTCTGGCAGTTCAGGAATTGCTCGCGAAGCCAACGGCTTTACATGAGTGACATCATGCTGAACTCGATGTCCGAGAAGCCAGCGCTCAAGTCTGGTGACGAAATACTCATCCAGAAAGTCTTCACTCCACAGGCTGTCATAGGGAAGACCCGCCTTGGTGAGAGATGCATTCAAATTCAACATTCCAACCAGTCCTGGCCACTGGCCGTTCCAGTTGGCGACGGTGAGGATAGGGCCCTGGTGGTGATATAAGCCGGCCAGCACGTGATGGCTGTACTGCCAAACCGCTTCCGCAACAATTACCGGGGCCTCCGCCGGGATTTGCCGAAACACATCGATGCCGTAGCGCTGACTGTCGATGAACCCGTGACCCTTGGAAGATCGAAATGGATGTGCCCGTTGAATTTCGTATCCAAACTGGCGGACCGCAGATCCCAGTGCTTTCTCCAACGTTTCTTGCGCGGGCCAACACTTTTGATTGGCGGAAAGGCGTAGATCTCCACTGGCCACCAGGAAAATCTGTTTGGACATTCGTTGTTTCTCCTTCCGACAGAATGCCGGCTGGCATCGCGACAATCGATCGCCGGCAAGCTAGGCACAGGTATTCTGCCATATCGTTGAATCGTTTCATAATAAAAAATTTGGATGAGCGGTATTGATGCCGCCCGTTCCGCGGCGAGGAGTCACTATTTCCTGGATAAGAAGAGAGAGGCTATGCACGGTCGGCAGCGTTCTAGGCCTGAACTTAGCCGCTTAATTGGATGAGTGTATTTCCGCACCGGCTGTCGTCGATCGCCAAAGCTTCTTTCTTGACACCGGTTTTTGGCTATGCTTAAATTCCGTGAAACGATTCATTCAATCACAGTTGGATATATTTTTCAGTTTGTTAAGCTTTTCGGCGGGGACGGCACCGGGATAATCCCTGCTGCCTCTTCTGAAAGAAGAATGGACAAATCATGCTCCGCACAATGGTTGTGATGTTATTGGCCTTGCTACCTGCGGCCAACCTACTCGCTGAGGTTAAAGTGGAAAAGACCGAATACAAAGGTTGGCACAACTGCTATCGGGTCACCAACGGCGAAGTCGAATTGATCGTGACCGGCGACATTGGGCCGCGGATCATCCGGTACGGATTTGTCGGCGGACAGAATGTGTTCAAGGAGTTCTCCGACCAGATTGGCAAGACGGGCGAAGAAAAATTCCAACTGCGGGGCGGAGACCGTGTGTGGAAGGCGCCGGAAGACCCGATTGCCACCTGGGCGCCCGATAACGTTCCGGTTGAAATCAAGGAAACGTCGACTGGCTTGATAGCACGCGCGCCGGTTGAACCGCTTACCCATCTGCAAAAAGAGATTGAAGTCAGTCTGGCGCCTTCTGGGACCGAAGTGACGGTTTCGCATAGGATTACCAATCACTCGCTTTTTACCTTGGAGTTTGCGCCGTGGGTTCTTACCATGATGGCGCCGGGAGGCACGGAGATAACCGGATTTCCGCCGCGAGGCCGGCATCCGATTAATCTTGAGGCGACGAATCCGCTGGTCATGTGGGCCTACACCAACCTGGCAGATAAGCGTTTGACGTTCACCAAGAAATATTTAGCGTTACGGCAGGACCCCAACAACTCGGAAGCACAGAAAGTCGGACTCTTTAATAAAGATACCTGGGCCGCCTACCTGATTAATGGCGAGGCCTTCGTAAAGCGTGCAACTGCAGATCCCGCCAAGACCTATACCGATTTTGGCTGCTCGTTCGAGACCTTCACTAACAATGAGTTTCTGGAGATCGAAACCCTCGGGCCGGTGACCAAGGTAGCGCCGGGAACTATCGTGGAACAAATGGAACGCTGGAGCCTCCATCGCAATGTCAAGTTGGATGCTCTGACTGATGAAAATATTGACGCTGTAGTGTTGCCGCTGGTGCACTCTGCGGGTCATAACTAATGCCCAACCATCCACTGCTGTGCCTGTTTCTCATAGGCCGTTCCCGGCTGATGGTGCTCTCTCCCATCGACCTTTCCATCATTGCCATTTACTTCGTCCTGGTGCTTGGGCTGGGCCTGTACCTGCGAAAATTCGCGGACACGGGGGAAGAGTTTTTCATGGCCGGCCGGGAGATGACGGCATGGATAGCGGGTCTGAGCTTCATCTCGGCAAATCTTGGCTCGCTCGAGATGATGGGATATGCCGCGGCCACCTATCAGTACGGCATTCTCATCGCCCACGCCTACTGGATCGCAGCCATACCCGCCATCCTGTTTCTCGCGCTGGTGATGCTGCCGTTTTATTACATCTGCAAAACCCACTCCGTCCCGGGATATCTTCAACTGCGTTACGGTGAAAGCACTCGTTCGCTTTCGGCCGTTTCGTTTGCGGTCATGACCATCCTCATGAGCGGCATCAATATGTACTCCATGGCCGTGATCATGAAGGTGATTCTGGGATGGAATATTCATTTCAGCATCTGGATCTCTTCGCTGACCGTTGCCGTCTATGTCATGGCGGGCGGCCTGCTTTCCGCCATCTTTAATGAAGTTCTGCAATTCATGCTGATCTGGCTGGGCTGCCTGGTTATCCCCATCGCGGGCCTGATTGAGACTGGCGGTTGGGATGGGTTAGTACGGCGCATCGGACAGAATTTTCCCGGTCAGGACTTCACCCACATGTGGCGCACGTTGGGATCTTTCACCAGCAATCCCATGGGCGCGCATTGGACAGGAATTCTTTTCGGATGGGGCCTGGCGATTTCTTTTGGCTATTGGACGACCGATTTTCTGGTGGTACAGCGGGTCATGGCGGCGAAGGACCTGCGCTCGGCGCAGACCGGAACCATCATCGGCGCATTCTTCAAGATGCTCGTCCCTTTGATCGTCATCCTGCCTGGCTTGCTGGCCTTGGCAGTACTTCCTTACAAACTCGTGCCAGAGACGATGGCCGGACCCGGCGTGCACACTTTCAATGAAGCGCTTCCCCTGATGTTGAGCCGTTACTGTGGTCCAGGTTTGCTCGGACTCGGAGTTACCGCTCTGATTGCCGGCTTTATGAGTGGCATGGCCGGCAACGTGAGTGCCTTTGCGACGGTTTGGACGTACGACATTTACAAGCCCTTGATCCGTAAACAAGCCAGCGACCAGCACTACTTGAGCATGGGACGCTGGTGCTCGCTTCTGGGCGTGGTGGTAAGCATTGGCACGGCCTATCTGGTGATGAATTTCTCGAGCATCATTGTTTACGCACAAGCGGTCTTCGTTTTCTTTATTGTGCCTATGTTCGGGACCGTGATTCTGGGCATGATGTGGAAGCGCACCACGCCGGCGGCGGGATTCTGGGGATTGCTGGTGGGGATCCTGGTTTCATTCCTGCTGTGGTTGTGGGTGAAGCTGGATCCGGGCGCACTGCGCTACGTTGCCTTCTCGCCCTACGCCAAGGACATGTCGGAGAATGTTTATCGCGCCATGTGGTCTTTGCTGGCCAATGTAGGCGTAACTGTGGTGGTGACCTTATTTACCAAACCCAAGTCGGAAAAAGAACTGCAAGGGCTGGTCTATGGGTTGACGACGCTTCCTTCCATGGAAGCTTTACCGATATTTAAGCGGCCGACTTTTTGGGCAGCTGCGGTGGCCGTGGCGTTTGTGGTGTTGAATATTATTTTCTGGTAGGTTCGGCGCATGACTACAAAATCGATGATCTCCATCTGGTTCTTCGTAGGCTGCCTGCTGATTGTGTATGGCGTGCTGATTCTGCTGGCTGGGATTCGTAATTACTCCGCAACCAGCACTCCGGATGTGGTGATGCAGAACCTGCATCTGCAGATATGGTGGGGAATTGGCTTGTTGATTCTGGGTACGGTTTACGCCGTTCGGTTTTTTCCGCGACGATCGAAGTAATTCGCATCTTTCAGCGGCATGAAATAGAGATAAATTCGGTTTTGTAAGTTTCCGCCCGGTGTGCGATGAGAGCTTGGGTCACGTTGTATTTCTTGCTGGCGCCAACCATTCTGTTGGGCAGTGACGGTCCCGCGAAAATTATGTTGAGCAATTCAGCCGGAAAGATTCGGCTGGAGTTCGCTCGAAACGGCCCGAGCGCGGACGAACTTGTCGAGATCGATGACGGTGGAAAGTGGTTGCCGGCGCTGTCTGCCGCTGGTTCGGCTTCGCGCGTGATGGCAGACGCACCCGGTGAGTTGCAGTCTTGCCACGTCGAATCTGCGCAAAAGATGCGAACCGCCCTGGTCGTTCGCTCCGACTGTGGCGCCGGTAGAGTTGAACGAATTCTGGCCCTCACGGCGGAACCGGATGTCATATTGGTGACGGTCCACTTTACGCCCAAGCCGGGTGCAGCAATTCACTCGGTTGAAGACCGGTACTCTTTTGCTCCGGGAAGACGCAACACCAACACACTGCAACAAGGTCCGCTCGATTTTGTTTGGAGTCAAAACCTTAAGAACGAACCCGATGGATTGGTTCCGCAATGGAGCTTCAAATCTCCCGCGGTCATGTTCCAGCAGGGCAGAGTGTTTGCCGCGCTGATGCCCGTGCTAACCGCGGACCCGAAGCCTCCGCTGGCGATCGATCTGGATGTTACTTCGCAACCCAAGCCGTGGTTTTCTTATGGCAGAGTGCCTTCCGAACCTTACGGGCACAGCTATTTTCGCCGAGCAGCGAACGAAGTTCTTAATCCGGAAGTGATCGAATACTCCTACGCGATCGTGGCATCTGCCCAGCCGCCAAAATTAGGCTACCGGCAGGTGGTGCGGCGACTGTGGCAGACCCTGGGACATCCCACGCTGCTGCAATCCGACGACGAACAGCGCAATGTTCGCCGCCCGGACCTCGCATCTTTTGATCAGTGGCGCCAGGAATCATGGAAGCGATACGCCGACAGCGTATATCACGATGTCGATTGTCCAGGCGGTGGTTGCGGCACGCTCACCAATGATCGTAACTACACGGGCGATTGGGACAAGCCAGAGGAGGATGCCTGGTTCAATTCCTGGTTTCAAAGCCTGCGCACTGCCTACGGCTGGTATATCTACGGCCGCAACATCCATGACGGCGAGATGCAGCGCAAGGCGGAAGGAGTTCTCAACTTGGCGTTACAGAGTCCGCAGCAGGATGGCGTATTCTCCACTATCTATCTGGTCCCTGAACATCGCTGGATTCGGGAAGATGGTTGGGCGGGTTACCCCGATGACTATCATGCGTTTTGTATGTCGTGGACTGCTTACTGGATGCTGAAGTGGGCCGAGGATCTTACGCCTGATCGAAAGGATGAAGTGCTGGCCTTTACCCGACGCTATGGCGACTTTCTGGTGAAGCATCAGTCAGTGTCGGGTGTCATTCCCTCCTGGTACGATTCCGATCTCAAGCCTCGCCCAGAGTTTCGCGATATCAATGCTGAGACTGCCGGATCCGCATTCTTCTTAGCTGAACTGGCGCAAGTTACTGGGGACAAAGCCTACGTGAAAGCTGCCGCAAGAGCGATGGATTTCATCACCGACAAGGTGCTTCCCCGCGAACTCTGGTGGGATTTCGAGACCTTCAGGTCCTGTGCCCGCAAGGATTTTAGTTTTTACGATCGGGTGACGGCTCAATATCCGCAAAATAATCTTTCAACCCTACAAGCGGCGATGGCCTATTTGCAGCTTTATCGCGTGACCAGGGATCACCGTTGGCTAGACAGCGGAACCAAGGTTCTCGATTACTTGTTGCTGACTCAACAGGTTTGGAACCCTCCCTACTTCGATCCCAAATTACTCGGCGGATTCACCACCCAGAACACCGATGCCGAATGGAGCGACGCACGCCAGGGTTACGCTGCGGTTTTGCTGTGGGACTATTACAAGGAAACCGGAACGCTGGAATATTTGGAGCGCGCCGTCGCAGCAGCGCGCTCTACCTTTGCAGTCGCGCCTTGGGAGAACTGGGCCCATACCGGCCATATCAACGAACCCGGTGCGATGACCGGCTTTCACTGGGGGACGGGAAGTGCGATGACGTCGGTGGAAATCATGGCGCCGATGTTGGGCGACGTCTTCATCGACCTTTCGCGCACCCAGGGGGCTGGATTCAACGCCACTTCATTGCTCGACCTGAAGATTACCGGCAACCGCATTTCGTTTAATGTCAAAGCGCTTCCAGAGAAAAAGAATGCCCGGGTGCATTTTGCGGAAGTGAATCCTGCCGTCACATATGAGATTTCAGCTAATCACCAGGCGCCAGTGCAGGTGCAGGGCAAGCAGCTCAGTCGCGACGGTTACGAGCTCAAGTTTTAGCTTGAGCTCGTAATTATCCGATTGCATCGGTTTCAGTTTGTTCCATCACGGTTTTCCCATCGTAGGTCCACCCGTATCGAACATCCGCGGAATTCGATCTTCTACGGGAGGCAACGGCGTGCGCAATTTGTGCGGACCTTTCTGGTACCAATACGCCACCGTATAGAAATTGTCGGAGCGATGGTTGGCGTGTCCATGCTCGATGCTCATTTTGAAATATTTCTGAAACGGCACCGGTGAGTCGGTGTGAAAGCGGTACACAGTCCATTTGGCGCCGCGGTCATCGCCGCCGTTCACCGGATTTCCATATCTTTGAAACGCAAAAGTCGGATGGTTTGAACCAAAGGGATTAATTCCGCAATTGCCGTAGCACCAGGCACCCAGGTAATAGTCTTCCGATCCGGTGCCGAGAATGTGTGGCGTCTTGTCATCGTCGATGAACATCATGTCATCGCCCTCGCCCCACCAGTCGCCCTGGTTCTGCAGAATGCTCTGCGTAACTCCTACGTAGTGCCCCGGGCCTTCAGCCTCGAACATCACATAATTATTGCGGCCGTCGGTATTCTTGGCGCCGTCAACTTTGGGATCGCTGTTGGCCTTCCAATCGTCAGTCCAACCCTTGTTCGGCTGTGCCTGGCGATATTCGGCATAGAAATAAAACAGGTTTTCGGGCAGCGTGGCATGTTTCTGCCAATCGATGTTGTAGTAAAAGGCGTCGATCTTGTCCTTGCCCTCATTGCTGATGGTGATACGCGCGGAATGATGGAAGGGCATGGGGAAGTAACAATTAAGGGCTTTTTGGGATCCGACGGACAGCGGTCCGGATTCGTAAACGAAATACTCGCCGAGGCCCAGTCCGAAAAAGTCACCGATCGGACTTTCGACCGCCGGCAGCGAGTCGCCGTCCCAAAAAATTCTGAGAACAATTTTTTTCAAATGATATTGCTCGGACGACGCAATCGTGAACCACATATGCGTGATCACCCCGGGACCGGTTAGATTCGCAATCGTGCGCTCCTCGCCTGCCTTGATTGGATTCTTCCAATTGCCATCGTCGTTTCCTCCGGTGGGGTCCGCGGAAGAAACGCGTTCCTGGGTATAGTCTTTTTGAACCGGCAGTGAGGAAAAGTCTTGTCCAAAAATCGGCCGGCTTGCGAAAACTGCCATGATCAGACACAGGAGCGTCAAGCGCCGCGCAAACCCGAACTGCCGGAATCTTTCACTAGTGTCGTTGTGATATCGCACAAGCTCTCCTTAATGTTTCTCAGATTCCTGATTGGATCGACGACCGGACACATCCACTCGCCGCAGATGCGGAATCGGAGGATTGAAATCCCATGGTTCGGTCGTAGTTGCCCCAAAGACAAATGTCTGCCCCGCTACATATCTTTGCCGGAGTTCAAAGTTCTCAAATGCCACACCATTCGGCACCGGAAAGTGAGACGCCCAATAGACCTGCCGCGCGTTCACTCGAACCCGCAAATCGGGTTCAATATCGTGCGCCGGTACGCGCCAGTATTGCGTGAGGCGGGGCAGAGGGTAATGCCAGAATTTCGAGCGAACGTTCAACTCCGAAGAAGGGTTTGGTTCGTTTGACGCGGCGAGCGCGATGGCATCGCCGTCGGCCGACCTGAGCATTTCTTCCACAGGATAGTTTTCGTGCTCGAAGAATCCGTCGCCGGTCTCCGAGCCAAAAAGCTGTAAGCTCTCAACCGTCCGGTCCTTCAGGAAGAGCCAGCGCAAGCGTTCAAAATTTCCCATGGTGGCGGTGAGCGTCAATTCCTCGATCGCCGGGCTGTCATTCTCCATATAAACCCGCAGCTTGAGTTCGCCCGGGTGATCGCTTTCGATGGACGCAACTACATAGACGTGCGCACCATTAGCTGTGAATCGTTCCACATTGATGCGGACCTCCAACTGCTTAATTGGCGAGGGCGACGACTTAATCGTGGTTAGAGTTCCGCGATAGTCCGACGCGGGCTCAACCCACAGGCGCTTGCCTCGCTGGCCAGGATCGAGCGTACTGAACTCCAACTCACTAAATGCCATTCGACTGAATCGGATGCCCGCTCCGACGACGACCGGTTCAACCGCGATAAAGTTAAGCAATTGCGGGCGATTTGTTTCCGGGGACATAACTCCCACCCGAATAAGTCCCCGAGGCCCCGGCAAGCCGCCCTCAGACGGCAATCCGAACAGGATCCCATCCTTCCGCCCCCAAATAAGAGGAGTGTCAGCGTTCTCGGGACGTATCCAATCGGAGTCTGCTGCCGCTGCCTCGGTTGCCGAAATGACCACCCAGCTAAAAGCAAACAGCAACAGCAGCAACCAAATAGACGCCGCTGAGTGTGGCCGGATCGAGGGCGGTGAAGAGTCCAAAAGTGAGACCGCCTTGTCGCGAATGCCGGTTCTTGTCATGAGCGAGGGAACATTGTGCCACATTATGAAACGATTCAAAAGCCGAAAATAGTGCATTCTTGCAGGAATTGTACTAAGCTCGGTAAAGTTTCCCGCAGGTCCCGGGCCGAGTGCTGCGGTAGCTGGAGGTTTCGTGTCAACTATTGTCGAAGTGGCGAAACGTGCCGGGGTATCGGTCGGAACGGTATCCAATGTCATCCGCGGAAACCCCCGGGTGGGCAGTGAATTTCGCGAACGCGTGGAAGCGGCGATCCGCGACCTGGACTATCACCCCAACGAAATTGCCCGCAGCCTCAAAGTAAACCAGACCTATATGTTGGGTATGGTACTACCTGACATCACCAACCCATTCTTTCCGGAGATTATCCGCGGCGCTGAAGACGAAGCCCTCAAGCGCAAATACCTGCTGGTGACCGCAAACACCGACGAACACATCGAGCGCGAACGAGACATTGTTTCTGCATTGCGCTCGCGGCGGGTGGACGGGTTGTTGCTCGCGTCCGCCCCGGGAAAAGACAGCAGCCACATCCAAAGAGTGATCGCGGCTGGCATCCCGGTCGTATGCCTGGATCGAGCTCCGGTGGGAGTGAAAGTTGACACGGTAATGCTCGACAATGTGCGTGGTTCCGAGGACTGCGTTCGACACTTATTGCGGGTCGGATATAGAGATATTGCAATAATCACCGGGCCTTTGAAGCTGCAGAGCGCGCAGGAAAGACTCCGCGGTTACGAGAATGCGCTGCGCGAAGCGCGTGCCAAAATTTCCAAAGAATTGATTGTGGAAGGAGATTTTCGCGAGGAGTCCGGTCATCGTTTAGGCAAGGAGTTGCTGCTTCGCCGAGCACGCCCGTCAGCCATCCTGGTTTGTAATGGCGTGATGACGCTCGGGGTTTTGCAGGCGTTCGAAGAACTCGGAGTGAGATATCCCGAGGACGTGGCGCTAGCCACCTTTGACGACCTGGCAGGGGATCGATCATTTTATCCTCGGCTGACTGTGGTTGCGCAGCCCGGTTACGATATGGGGGCCCGCGGAGCTTCGCTGTTAATGGATCGAATCGAAGGGGCTTTCTCGGGAAAGTCAATCACCATCCGGATGCCGCCAACCTTAATCGTTCGTGACTCCACGAAACGGGCAGCGACGACTGCGATCAGGCCTGCCGCGCACAGCCTCTCGGTATGAGGGATCCCGGTTAGGGTGCATTGCCTGCGCACCCTCGGTCGCGGGTATCGCGCCCCCAGCCAGTTCCCCGGCCGAGGAACAATCCCTTTGGCCAAAAAGGGGTGCGCCGCGCGACAAGCGGCTCCAAATTTTCTTGACAGCGATTATTCACCTGTGCTCCAATGCTGAATCGATGAAACGTTTCATTTCAATTTTCAACTGCACCCCGAGCGCAATTCGAATCGCAGAATTGCAATGCTGGGCCTTGTGTGTTGAAAGGTTTCACGACCGCCATCCGAGGAGCTGACTTATGAGGACAAAATCCTTTTGCATGGTGTTGGTCGCTTTGTCCACGCTGGGGCTATCCACCCGAGCTGTAGCTCAGGCCGATCGCGGCGCAATTAAAGGCGAAGTCCAGGACAGCCAAAAGGCGAACGTCGCCGCCGCTAAAATTACCCTCAGAGAGGAATCAACCGGGGTGAGCGCGGAAACTGTCGCCGGAGACACCGGGCAGTTCAGCTTCCTCAACCTATTGCATGGTGTTTACACCTTGACCGTCTCAGCCCCTGGGTTCCACACCACTACGCAAACCAATGTTGTGGTGAACGTTGGACGGACCATTGGCGTGGTGGTAACTCTCCAGCCGGGGGAGGTAACGGAATCGGTCAATGTGAACGGCACAGCTGCCGCGGTTGACACCCAGACCTCCGACGTCGGCACGGTAGTCAACGCACAAGAAATCAAAGACTTGCCAGTCAATCTCTCCGGGGACATGCGAAATCCGCTCAGCTTCGTAACCCTGACCCCGGGGGTAAGCGGCTCAGTTCCGGGAGCCACGCCCGACTATCGACTCCACATCAGCGGGTCCGCGAGTTTTACCAATGATGTCTATATCGACGGTATCCCGGTTTCAAACACCGACTTGCCGGGCAACATTTCAGCGAATCATCCGCCCATCGATGCGGTGAGTGAGTTCAAGCTCATCAACAACAACGAGAGTGCACAATACGGACTCGCGAGCGGTATTGTTTCGTTCGCTTTTAAATCAGGAACCAATGCTTTTCATGGCAGCCTGTTCGAGTTTCTGCAAAATGAGGCATTCAATGCCGCCGGCGCGGTGTTCGACGCTTTGCGTCCCGAGGCGAATTGTGTCAACGGCGGCCCCGCCTGTAAGAAACCAGGGCTAAAACAGCATGAATTTGGAGGCACATTCGGCGGACCAGTACGGATTCCCAAGCTCTACAACGGACGCGACAAGACCTTTTTCTTCGTTGACTTCACCGATTTCAAATATCGCCCCAGTGCGATCAACAATACCTTGACCACCATTCCGAATGCCTGGCGCGCCGGTGATTTCTCCCAGATCCTCGGGCCGCAGCTCCAGGTCAGTGGCAAAAATGTGTTTGACCCCGCAGGCCGTCCGGTATTTGCCGGCGAGATATACGATCCATTGTCGGTACACACGGTTACCGGGCCAGACGGCAATCCGTACCAGGTGCGTGATCCGTTCGTCGACGCCGGCGGGAACGTGACCAACATTATTCCGGCCGGATACGCGAATCTAAGCCAGGTTTCGCAGCAGGTGCTGAAGTTTTTTCCAGTCGCAGACAACAACGCCCTTCAGGGTAATCTGGCGCGGACCCAGAGCTCAAAAATTGACCAGTACCGGTTCGTGGCTAAGATCGACGAGCACATATCGGACAAACAAACTTTGTCGGGCAGCGTCCTGATCGGCAACTCAACTTTCAGCAATAACGGCGGTCTGAATTTGCTGGATGCGAATACGGTCGTTACCCCAACCAAGCAACTTCGCGCGACCTACAACTACACACATTCTCCGACGCTGATTAACAACCTCAATGTTGGTGTGCTGCGCGACACGGGCTTCAATGGGCCGCTGCAGGCCGGTCCTGGGTTCACAGCTTTGGGCGTCACCGGGTTGCCGCCGCTTCAGAGCCAAAGCCCATTCCCGCAAATCGGGATTGGCACCCTTACCAACAGCATAGGCTCTACGGTGGGTGGGGCGCTGGCGGATGCTGAAAACCGTTACATCGTGAATGACAACGTGACGTTAATTCGCGGCAATCATTCCTTCACCTTCGGCGGTGAGGTGCGTCGCCTGCAGCGGAACAACAGTGGAATCGCCAGCGGGAGCTTTGTTTTCGAACCCACGCAATCGGGCCTGAACGGCACAGGGTTTATCAATGGCAACCAGGCGATATCATTGCCTGCCGGAACCGGGAATCCCGCTGCCAGCTTCCTTTTCGGGGGCCCCGATTACACTCACGTTGACTATCCCATTGCTCAGTATTACCGCTGGTGGCAAACCGGCGGCTTTATGCAAGATGACTGGAGAGTGCGGTCGAACCTGACCCTCAATCTTGGCCTGCGTTATGACCTGCAGGTTCCGAGAACTGAAACCCGGGGGGACGTATCCTCGATGGATCCGACACTGCCCAATCCCTCGGCTGGAGGACTGCTCGGCGCATATAGCTTCTATGGCAGCGGCCCCGGGCGAAATGGGAAAGCGCGCATCGGCAACGTCTACCGCGGAGGTTTCCAGCCGCGGATCGGTTTCGCCTATTCGCCTGGAAGCAGCCAAAAGACTGCTTTCCGTGGCGGCTTTGCGATAACCCGGCCGCTGGGCAACGACAATATCCAATCCGGGTTTACCGGCGGATATGACTTCGGCTTCGCCGGTATTGCCAGCGCGGTCAGGCCAGGAGACGTGCTAGGGTCACCGGCCTACTTTTGGGATAATCCATACCCCGCGAATGGCGTGAGTGGAGCTAACCTGGATCCCGGACTGTTGACCGGAAACGACAATCCCGTTTGGATTGGCAGCAACGCGGGATTGCCTCCGACCCAGTTGTATTGGACGACCCAGATTGAACGCCAACTTTCTAATAGCGTGGTGGTAAATATCGGATACGTGGGAATGCACACGTACCATCTGGGGACCTGGTCGAAACCAAACCAGATCAATCCTGCGTTTGCGGAGCAGAAATTCGGTGCGGCGGCCGCGGCTCAGGGATTGCCTCTGAATCAGTTTCTCGCTTTGTCGATCACCGACCCTCGCGCCGTGGCCGCTGGGGTTACTGCCCCATGGCCCGGATTCGTAACCATCATGGGACCCGCGGCGACGGTAGGACAGTCCATTCGTCCATTCCCGCAATATGGCAGCGTCGACCATCCGGAAAATCCAATCGGCAGTGTGTCCTACAACGGATTGCAGGCCAGCTTGCAAAAGCGCTACTCGCAGGGACTCACGTTTTTGCTGTCTTATACTTATTCGAAGGCGATCGGCGATGTGGATAGCAATCAAAGCTTTACTGCCGGAGCGGAGAATGCCATCTTCGCGGGATCGTTCTTTCAGGACTATTACAATCCGCAAGCGCAACGTTCTGTAACGAGTTCCGACATTCCCCATGTGCTCTCGCTGGCATACACTTACGAACTTCCATTTGGGAAGGGCAAGCAGCTTCTGAATCACGGAGGCGTTGTTAATGAAATCGTAGGCGGATGGTCGGTGAGTGGTATTCAGAAATACCAAAGTGGACGGCCGATCCACATTGAATACGATGCTTTTGGTGCTTCCAATCCCTACAATGCACAGGATGGCTTCAGCTTCCGCCCCAACGTTGTACCAGGACAGCCGTTGAAGAATCCGAATTACAGCGCGAGCTGCAGCAATCCGGCCTTACCTGCGGTGGGGCGTAGTTCTTGTCAGTTTTACATCAACCCGGCGGCCTTCGCAGCTCCGCCGCCCGGCCAGTTTGGAGACGCTCCCAATCTGTTTTCTTCGTTGCGGATGCCCTGGTATTTGAACGAGGATTTGTCGATCTCGAAGCGCTTCTTGATCACGGAGACTATGAATTTGCAATTCCAGGCGAACTTCTTTAATGCCTTCAATCGCGTGTTGTGGTCTGCCTCTGGTGCTTCTGGGTCTCAGGGCAATGCGCAGGTGTTTATCTTTAATGGCGCCCCACCGAATCTGGACTCTGCGACGCTGCAAAATTCGAGCAGCATTTTTGGAATCTTTAACGCGCAACAAAACAATCCGAGGATCATTCAGTTCGGACTAAAACTGGAGTTCTGAAAGCGGTGGCCATGTTCTCCAAATTCGTAATTTTGGCGAGCATGGCCTTACCGTTATGTGGTCAGGCAGTCCCTCCCCAAGCCCTTACCCACGCTCAAGCCGCAGTTCGGGCCGAGCAACGCGGCGACTTTGCAACGGCGGTGCACGAGTACGAGTCTGTCGTCAGGATGCTTCCCATCAATGCTGAAATGAAAAGCAACTTGGGTGTGGCTTTATATTTTGACCACGATTTGTCGCGGGCGATTAAAGTATTCGGGCAAGCCATCAGCCGGAACCCACAATTGTTTGCGCCGCACTTGTTCTCGGGATTGGCGCGGTATCGTTTGTCGGACCCCGATGCAGCTGTACCGGAGCTGGAAAAGGCAGTCCGCCTCAAACCGTCGGACGTAATTGCGCACACCTGGCTCGGCTATGCCTATAACGCTCAGGGTAGTTATGAGCCGGCGCTGAAAGAACTTCGCAAAGCGCAACAGCTTGACCCTGACAACCTGGATGTTTGGTTCGCTCTGGGCCAGAACTATCTTGAGATCGGCCGGCAGGCTACTCAGCAATTGCTGACCGTTGCGCCGGATGGGGCCCGGGCCTGGCAACTTTCCGGCGAGCAATTGAAATTAAAAGGTGACACGAAGGGCGCCGTGGAAAACTTTATGGCAGCGCTGAATCGTCGCCCTCAGCTTAGTGAGGTACGCATTCAGGTCACTGAGCTTGGCGGCAACGCGCCACCCGCTCCGGACCCGGCTTCGCAGAGATCACCGGATTACTCCAAAGAAGATGCTCTCTATCGTCAGGCCCATGACGCGGAAGATCAGGCACGCGTCGCGTTTGAGCGCATAGCGCAAATTGCGCCCGATTCCTATCGCACCCACCAGATTATGGCGGATGCTCTGTTTGCTCAAGAGCAATACGCCAAATCTCTGGAAGAGTATCGCATGGTGGTAAAACTGAAGCCGGATCTACCGGGAATTCATGAAGCGATCGGCAATATTTTGCTTCGAACTAACAAGCCACAAGAAGCCCTCGCCGAATTCCAGTCAGAGCTGATCATTCAGCCCAGGTCGGCCGGGGCCTTTACGAACGTCGGCCAGGCGATGATCATACTCGGCAACGATAAGGGCGCCGGTGAGATATTCGCCAAGGCCATCCAATTGGACCGCCCTCCTCCGGAACTCTATCGACTCATGGGTAAAGTTGATTTGCACTTGAATAATTATTTCGCCGCGGCCAAGGAGTTGAATCAATATGCGACGCTGAAGCCGCGCGATGCAACCGCATACTATCTACTTTCAAAAGCGTACCGGGGCTTGGGGGACAAGGCTCAAATGCAGCAGGCCCTGGCGCGTTTTCAGGAAACATCGCGCGATGCCAAAGCGCGTAGTCACGCGCAAATGGAACTTGAGGCTTTGAACAATCGAAAGCAGCCGATCGAAGACACCGAGGCCGCGGACAATCCGAGGCGCTGACTCTACACGAATCCGAGCGGTTTCGATTGAACGGTAAAACTGTCACGCAATTCTCGTTTAGGGGAAAGTCTTCTGACATCTCAAACGCTTTTGAGAAGTGCGAAACATGCAGGCTTGCTGCCTGTTCTTCTGTTTGCCGCATGTTGTCTTGCCGGAGCTTTTCGACCTGCACTTCTTGCAGGCGAGGACCAGTCCTTTGTCGCGAGCGAGCAATACAAAAGGATGCTTTCTGAGCTGACCCGGGATTCTGCTCGGCCCACTCGCATGATCCGCAATGCGAATCCTGATCTGCCGCCGCCTACGGTGAAGATCACAAACATTTCCGAATCCATGGCAGTCGAAACCGATAAGTGGCGTTTGCAGATCAAAAGAAACCAATGGGGCCTTGCGCTTATCAACCAGAAGACGGGATCGCAGTGGCGGCTTGAGAGTATTAGTTGGATGCCTGCTTCGGGCGGGCCGGTGACCGCGCGATTAGAGACGGTCAAGAGCATCCAGGTGCACGGAAATTCGTGCCGCATAAACGCCGGAATACAAAACGCCAGCGAGACTGTCGCCATCGACATTATTTTCGTCTCTTCAGGCATAGTTCGGCTTTCGCTGCCAGTCCCGCCGTGGGGAAGTCAATCGAAGGTGAAGCTCAATTTCAGCGGTGACGGGCCATTTTTTGGTTTGGGCGAGCGGTTTACTCAGGCGAAGCTCGATGGCGCTAGGACTACTTTGCGCCCTGAGGATCTCCTCGGGCGTTCAGATCACAACTGGACTTACATACCTTCGCCCTTCCTGTTCACCCCGCGCGGCCTGGGATTATACCTGGATACCGGCAGCATCAGCAGTTGGGATTTCACCGCCGCCGCCCAAAAACAATTTTCCGTTGAGATAGATCAGCCGTCGGTGGATTGTTATTTTTTTGTGAATGAGCCGAAGGGAGTTATTAGTGACTACACTTTGCTGACTGGGCGAACGCCGGCCGTGCCTCCTTGGACTTTTGGAATATGGATATGTTCCTATCAAAGCCCGGCGCAGGTTTTAGCCGACGCCCGTAAGCTTCGCGAGAACCGGATTCCATCGAGCGCAATTTGGCTCTTCGACGCGATGGGGCAGGGCGACATCATGGGTTGGCCACTTTGGTGGACAGGCTATTACCCTGAGCCGCGAAAGTTGACTGATCAGCTCCACGATCTTGGGTTTAAAGTCCTCACCTACGTTCACCCTTACCTGCGCTCAGTTCTTGATCCTTACGTTTTGCCGAATCCTAAATACGAACAGGCAACACGGAATAATTTTTTCGTGCTGAATGCAGCAGGGAAGCCGTCGGGACCCGCTTTCGAGCCGTTTGTCGATGGGGACATCGACTTCACCAATCCTCAAGCCGCCGCGTGGTGGGAGAGCAAAATTAAAACCATTGTGGTCGATGACAACTTTGACGGCTGGATGGAGGATTTTGGCGAATGGGTGAACGATACTGATCGCTTCGCTGCCGGCAAAAGCGGCCGCAAGTTGACCAATCTTTATCCGCTGCTCTATCACAGGATCACTTACGAAGTTGCTCACAAACTAAAAAATGACGTGGTCGAGTTTGATCGCTCCGGTTACGCTGGCTCTCAGGATTCGACCCCCGTAGTTTGGGGCGGCGATCAATTTCCCGACTGGAGTTCTGCCAATGGCCTGCCTTCAGTGGTGCCTGCCGGGATCACCGCAGGTCTTTCAGGTTTTGCTGTCTGGGGGCCCGATATCGCGAGCAATGGGCATTCCAAGGAGCTCTGGATCCGTTGGACAGAATTCGGTGCGCTGACGCCTGTAATGCGTGACCACTTATGGGACAAGCCGCCTGGAGCGGTCAATCTTTGGTATGACGCTGAGACCATCGCGACCTTCCGCCGCTATGCCCAGCTGCACATTTCGCTGTTCCCATATTTTTACAGCTACGCGCGCGAAGCTACAGATAATGGATTGCCGATCATTCGCCATCTCATGTTGCAATATCCGGACGACACAAAAGCTTATGACGCGGAGCAGGAATATTTGCTCGGAGAAAATATTCTGGTTGCGCCTGTGGTTGAGCAGAGCGCATCTACTCGTTCGCTGTACTTGCCGAACGGCGCCTGGATTAATTACTGGACAGGCGACATCATCGAAGGCGGCCGGCAAGTGTCAGTTCCCGCGCCTCTCGAACAAATTCCAATGTTGATAAAAGCCGGGGCCATCGTTCCGATGATTAGTCCCGAGACTGGCACTCTGGCTTGGGAGGCTGTACCCGGCAATCATAAAAAAGCGGCGGACGATCTGATCTGGCGCGTGTTTCCCGCTGCTGATTCCTCGGATAGCAAGTTCAAACTCTATGACGGGACGCTAGCAATGGCCCATCAGGACCGAGAACACTTCATGATGCGGGTGGAGAAGTCACCGATTACGCGACATCAGGAAGTAGTTCTGACAATGCAAGGCGCTCCTCGACAAGTGTTGCTGGCCAACGCGCCGTTGCCGAAGCTGGATGAAACCGACCGCCGAACCCAGGCGGATGGATGGTGGCTCGACACCACCGATAAAACAATTCATGTGATTTTTTCAAAAGACAACTTCGAACTGAAGATTGCGAAGTAATCGTCGACGCTGGGCCGCTCGCGCCTGATTGACTATGTTTACCAGATCGAAATTCGTCGCAAGTCCCATCTTGGTTGCGGTGGTAATTGCGTTGTTTTTTCTTTTTGGATTGCCGTCTGGAGGAACAACTCAGAACGATCCGTCGAACCCCAAGAGCGTCGAGGCCGGGGAAAGCAATTTCTTTTCGACTGCCGCTGAAGAATCGTATTCGACCTATCAATTGCCGGGCGACGGAGATTTGTGGCCTTCATGCTGGGCCGACGATAACGATCTCTACACCGCCAACGGCGACGGAACCGCATTCAATCGTCACGTCAAACGATATGACATGGCAGTCAGCCGCATAGCCGGAGTTCCACCTGCGCTGAGCGGCAAAACTCTGGCGACCAATGTGGGTACAAACTGGAGCGGCCCCGGCTACAATCGCAAGCCCACGGGAATGCTCTGTGTGGATGGCGCAATTTATCTGGCTTTTCAGAATCTGGATTCCTCGCATTTTGACGATGCGCCGGCGGCATCGATCGCCAGATCAACCGACCACGGTTTGACTTGGACGTGGGATCGCACAGCTCCCATGTTTGGCACGCCGGGCAGACCACACGATCAGCTGGATCACAAGTTCACGACAATATTTTTTCTGGATTACGGACGCGACTCTGCTAATGCTGTTGATCAGTACGTGTATGCGTATGGGCTCGATAACAATTGGCGATTTCAACACAAATTATTTCTGGCGCGGGTGCCACGTGCCAGTGTCCAGAATCGTCAAGACTGGGAGTTTTTTGGCGGGACCGACGGAAGCGGGAATCCCGCGTGGAACAAGGACATGCGCAAAAAGGCGGCCGTACTGACGGATGACCGCTTGCTTTATCGCAAAAAGTTGGGGAAGACAAAGACCGATTGCAACCCCAACCAGGCCGTAATAGGACAGGGAGGAGCGGTGTACGACGCTCCGCTGCGGCGCTATATCTTCAGTTCCTGGTCATGCGCGACCCATGAATTTTACGAGGCTCAATATCCTTGGGGGCCTTGGCGTCATTTTCTCTCCAACGACTTCGGCCACGTGAGGTCCACCCACAATTACGGCCAATACGGCACCAGCATTCCGTCAAAATTCATCAGCGCCGACGGCAAGACTCTCTATTTGCAAAGTAATATCTGGACATTCGCATACACATTCTCGCTACGCAAAATTTATCTCGAGACTTACATCCCTGCCCTGCCCACGAACACGGCCTCAAACGCGAATCTTGCACTGCTGTCGGGCGTGAGAGCAATCAGCAAGAGCACTCGTCACGGTTCTTTATGCGGATTCAACTGCTCCGACCAACTCAACAGCAAGCTCCTGAACATAAGCGAAGACGATTTTGATGATGAGTCCAAGGCTTTGGATTGGTGGGGTTACATTTGGCCGCATCCCTCGAACATGAATCGCGTTGTGTATTGGACTGGGCGGGGTTCGGCAGACGGCGGATGGTTTTCCGGCGATTTGAAAGTGCAAGTCCGCCAGAACTTCAGCTGGATTGATGTTTCAGGCATCACCGTGAGCCCGCCTTATCTTTATCGGCCCATATTCGGGGAGAAAAGCTACACGTTCAGTTTCCCTGATACCTGGGGAGACGGGGTTCGCATTATCGGAAGGCCTGGCGGATCGGAACACTTCACTTCGATAATCCACCTGGGGTTCTATTTTGAGAAGTAGATAAATGCTGAACTATCGGAAAGGTGCCTCACAGAATTGCGGGTCGCATCTGGGACATAGTGGCACGACGTTCCATTTATGTTCCGCGAAAAAACTTAGATCCCTCCTACCTGATGTTTACGCACATGTCGCAGAAGACCGCGCTGTCGTGCTCTACCTCCCAACCCGACGCTTCAGACTTCAGAATTCACACGTCCAAGGAATCCGCCCGAAGAGCTGCTCAAGCACGTTGGGCGAAACGCAAACAGAAGCCTGAGTCTCAGTAGTTAGCCACAACTAATTCGAACAACACCTTTGAGGCATTGACTCCGCTTCCCTCAGAGCATCGACTTTTCTTCTACTCTAATGGCGCTGCGAGTGAAGTTGCACGAGAACATCTCCCACCTGTGGATTATTGTGCCGAGTTAGAATGAGCATCTCGCATGGGGCGGCTCGCGCTGGGTGCCGATTGACCGCGATGGTCTCTCCCACAGTGAGGTGAAAGCTGCGTACTTCTCTACAGCGAGCGACGCTGTGGCTTACGCCCAGAGCGTTGGGTTTGAAGTGGAACACGGCTGACGAGCGCAATATTATGATGGGGGAACCTTTAACGACATGGTTCGCCGACGTGGAAATCCCAATTGGTGTCGGCCTGCGCCGTTCCCTCCGGCGCACGCCACCGAATTTGAAATCACTGTAACGCGACTGCGCCTCACCCCTGAGATGTACATGGCGTCGCGTGAACTAAGGAGATGGTGCGAGTCCAACCGAAATCGCTGTTATGTACCTGAATGGCTGCTGAAAGTATGGGACATGGAGGTTGAGGTCGGTTACGATGCCGCTTAACGCGCGAACAGAATCTGAAGAAAAATGGATGAGGACGAAAAAATTAGCGAACAAAGCCGCGATGATTGGCGTGAGGCGGCCCGAGCACGCGCCATCAGCGAAGCCGAAGACGCTGGACTCCGAGGAGCAGAGCGTCAAAAATTCATTCTGAAACGCACGAAGATTCATTACGAGGAGTTGGAAAGGTTGTTGGGTAACGGTTAAGGCGAAATTGTTGCTTCGCCCCTACGCTTTGATCGTGTTTGATCTACTGGATTGTTTTCGACTTGCGCTCGGAAACGGACGAGACGTCGGTCGGGTTCGGTTCCGTTTCTGCGGCGTACTTCTTGGAAGCGGACACCCTACCAGCCCGATCCGCCAGTTTCTCGGCCAGTAATGCCACAAGAGTGTCCGCTTTGGCGGGCTTTACAATGTACTCATCAACGCCCAAGTGGATGCTTTCGATGGCGCTCTCTGCGCCTGGATATGCGGTCAAAATGATGGTTACACAATTAGGATTCACCCTGCGAATCGCTCGAACAACCTCAAGACCGTCGTTCTCGCGCTCGATGTTGAGATCGCAAAGGAGCAGATCAAATTCTTGGGTTTCTATTTTCTGAAGCGCCTCCGTCACTGTTGCCGCAACTGCCACGGTGAATCCGTACCGAAGCAAGATGACGGATAGCGTTTCACGAATGCTGCGTTCGTCGTCGACGAAGAGGAGGCGCGTTTGTTTCGGTGCCATTCTTTGGATCGCTCCCAGGTGCATCTACTCTAAAGAAACCAGCTTATTTGTTCGATACGGTACATACTGTATTTCGCAGCCGCTCGGCGCCCAATTTACATCGCATGCGATGGACATGAGAAAGCGCTCGTCGCCTTGGAAGATACGCGAATGACCCCGCCAAATGATCCGAAACTTTCCGAATTGAAAGACACATCCGGCGCTCACTCAAAGGCAAAGCTGAAGCGAAAAGCGCCCAGTTTCGGATTAAATCCCGCCCGAAATAGAACCAAACCGCTCGACCCAAATAGCGCTTTTCGTCCCGTCCTTTTCATGGCAGGACTATTCCGGCTCTAGCTCCTCCCCCCAGAGTTTAATTTGCCGCTGCAACAATCCATAGCAAACGCACGCTGCTTCCTCCAACTTTTTTCGGTCAACAATTTTGACCATTCCCCGCTCGTAGCTAATCAATCCAGCCTTTTGCAAAATGCCAGCGGCAACGGTCACACTTGAACGCCGGGTTCCTAGCATGTTGCCATAAATTCTTGCGTCAGGGCCAGTGTACCGGAGTGGACACGGTCGTAGGCCAGCAGCAGCCATTTCGCTAACCGTTCATTCGTTTCGTGCAGTCGATTACAAGCCGCCGCCTGTGCCATTTGCATCGCCAGAATTTGCGCGTTCTGTTGTAACCGCGAGTGCAGCACAGGACATTGCTGAAGAGCTATTTGCAGCGCATCAACTTCCGCTCTAAACGCTGTTGCTTCAGTGCGCACTATGGTTCTGGTATAAGCAGTCCGAAAGCCTGCAATGAGTGGAACGGCTGAAAAGCCTTCTTTGCCTATGACGCTAACCTCCACAACGAGGCCTTCCGGCATGACAACCTGAAGGGAGAACATACCAGAATTGCAGAAATAGCTGGATTTCAGCATCTCACCAGACTCATGAAGCACCTGATGCGGTGTGAGGCGGACAAATTCCAGCTTTGGCAACAACCGATCCAATTCGTTACGTGGCAAAGCAAGCAAGATTTCGTTCTGAATTTGATTGCCCCTGTCATCGCTTCGCGGTGACGATGCAGGTGGTTTTGTGGAACGATTAGAAATTGGCTAGCTCCTCGCTGCCAGCGAACAATGTTAAGTCGCGCAGCGTACCAAGTCTACAGCTCTTTCGGAGTCGGGCAGCACTCGCTTTTGCTTTTCGCTGGAGATGGCGGGGTACGCTGCGTTTACTTGCATTTCAAATCGGGTTTCGCATTCCAGGTGTAATCACGGTGATCCAACTGGAATCCGGCACGTATTGAAACTCAGTCCCGCCTCCTGGGCAGATCGCGACTCGAAAGTTGTCCTTTGAAAACGCTTCCAGTTCGATGACCTCACCTGAGCAGGGAATTTCAGGAAGGATCGTATTGTGCCGCAAGCGCGGTACTGAATCGACGCTAGGAAACTTGGACATCGATCACACTTCAAGCGAGAACGGTTTGCTTTTGTGGGTGACGCCTACCGCATCGTTGTAAAAGGCCAGGAGTTTTACTTTGCCGGAAGTTCCGCCACGGCGTATCGATTCTTTCACTCCGGTGACCGGCATCCAGTGAGTGACGCTGGTTCCCTCCTTCAGGGGATGCGGCAACGGCACTGAGCCTTCCTGTTGGATGTTTATAAGTGACCTTCCGTTTGGCAGGCGCAGTCCAACCGAGTCAAGAGTGATCGGCCTGTGACCGACATTTGCAGCCGTGATCATGATCATGTCTTCGCCTAGCGTCGGCCCGAACGTCAAACAGCCGTAAGAAATTTTCACGTTAATCTGGCGCTTGCTCTGCTTTCGTGCAACGTAAACGTTATAGGTTGAAAGCCCCGCTCCGTAGAGAGCAACCGCTGTCGTCAAGACCCATTGCAAATCAACTTGTACTGTCCGCATTTCGGAAAATCTTCTGAAAGTCAGGAACCGAAAGAAGGAAACATAGGAACACAACGCGGCGTAAACGTATCCAATGCGATGTGTGAAACGTAACCAGCCGCGAAGCCGTTCGCCAATCCAGCCAAGAAGTGACAGAACAACTCAGCGAATGTAAAGAGCAACCGTGTCCATGGATCGCTCGGAGCAGAGATGCTCATATTTGGCTGCAAAGGATTCGGAACCATCTTCGGAGCAACGGCTCGATTGTGGAACTCTTGACCTTTTTCACGCCAGAATTTTTCCCAATCCAGAACAACAGTTCTTGCCGCACCTGCCACGGCTACTGCTGTCGTTGCGCAGTGCGCAGTTTCTCTGTGCCAGGACGAAATTGCAGGTTCGAGGATATCAGGTAGTAATCCACCACCTTTGCCGCCCACAGTACCGCCTATCATCTCAGCAATCAGATTCGACGAACTCTGATCCTTCGCCTGATAAGGCTGCATACACCATTCCCGTTGCCATGCCGACCGCTTTGTGTGTTTCGTAACCGGGCATTTCCTCACCTCTGAAAATTACACTAGCACGAGGTCATGGCGAAAACAAGGCGAAACCGCTAGGATGCGGAGATGGACGAGGGAAGGAAACGGATGTTAGGAATTATGGCTGCTATTCTGGCAAGCCTGCATATGAGAACAGCGGACGATTTGTTTGGAGGCCCGCAAGGAAGCCCGAGAACCGACAAACTAATCGCGGCAAGTGTTCAGTGGGCTGAGAAGATAATGGAGAAAATCGATGAGAGGTTTGCCTCAGAGAGACAGGCTCAAGGCATCGAATAAGGCGTGTTCAAGAAGCCGTCTCACTCCGTTCCTGCCATCATGCGCCGGGAGTTCGACTGTCCCTACTGTGGGGAAAAAACGTCCGTGATGGCGTCGGAATACATCTTTATGTTGTCGGCCACTTGCGAAAAATGCAACGAGGCTTTTCTGATCCATAATGACAAGCCGGAACACCGGCCTTATTGGATGGCACCTTAGCGCAAGTGTTGCGAAATTTGCGTGCTACTTCAGGTTGTCAATCGCTTTCAGGTGTACGGCAGTATGGATCGACCTCTCCAGGAACACATCGCCCACTTAGAGCAATGCCTCCAAACGTTGAATCAGAAATTGATGGAATCCACGCGAACCCCGCCGAACGAAACAAATTTCAATCTGAAATTCGCGCTGCGGAACTGGCGCTGGTCTATTATCAGGCGCTTGAGCTGGAGAAGAAAGTCGGTTAGTTCAACGAGGCGGCTTCATTAGCGAAGTGGCGCGACCATCGAAGCGATCAGTAAAGAATACGCAAGCTGGCGAGGTTGCCTTCACACCTGGTTACCAAAGGTCATGCACCAGCGTCACTTTGCGCCTGATCCATTTGGCATTGAAAATCAACTTGGATCGCCGCTCACCCCGACATCCCCAGGTGACCCACATGCCAAGCAAAAAACACTACATAGCCGTCTATACCGATAGCGAAATGCTGTTAGGTTGCGATCACCACCACAAGACTGTGATATCCGCTGCCGCGTGCATCTCAGAGCCGGGCGGCTACGTCATTGCTGTTCGTAAAGGAAAGTACATGGCGCTCACGGACGAGGAAGACGCTGAGTTCCTGCAAACAAAGTACGGCAAAGGTGAACGCGTTCTAAAGCGCCCCGATCCTAATCTCTGCGTCGTGCGCGTTCGAAGCTGATTCTCGGCGCGGACTGCTGCGCATTGCTTCAAACCGCTAAGCTTCACGAGTGGGAAGGGTTGCCTCTTTCGCCAGGAATCGGGCTATGATTGCTTGGCCTCACTTGAATCACGAACAGTATCGCTCGACAACTTGCCGGACAACACGGAGAAAGTCTGCCGTAGGTTCTCCCTTGTTAATGTAAACGTCTACGCTGTCGAAGTGTTCCGGAATAGTGCCAGAGAACAAAATAATGGGAACATCGGGCTTGAGCTTCTTCATTCGCTTCGCAAGCTCCATGCCTGTTTCCCCCTGCAACATGTGATCGGACATCGTGGCGCAAACCGGAAATTTGCTTAGAATCTGCATCGCCGCGCCTGCGCTAGTCGCTCCGACTACGTCATACCCATCCTGCTCCAGTACCTTTTTGCGTATGTCCAAAGCGTGAGTTTCATCCTCGACGCAGAGTATGAGGGGTCTCGCAATGGGGGCAGATCGGATGCTGCGTGGTGTTTTGTGCAAGATGAGTGTCCCCAATACGCAAGCAGCGACTCCGGCCAGAGTTAGGGCTGATGATCTCCTGTAGCGATGCTGAAGTAAATACAGGAAAGGCTGTACCGCATCGAACAAAGGTCTCAACCCTCGTAGCAAATTCGCCCGAAAGGTTTCGGTAGTCTCCTTAAAGCCGCGTGCCATCAATAGAATGGCTGAAAGGCCGTTACGAGCCAGGAGAGCCAAAGGATAAAGATCGAGTAATTATGGAAGATACGAACACAGTTGAGGGGTCAATGTGGTGGTCGCCACTTTTACGTTTTCGAATCGCTGCAATTTTGGCGATAGCAGCGGATGTGCTACAGATTTTTGTGTTCCCGTTATTTTCCGAAGGCGCTTTATCTCCCGCCGATGATGTGCTTGATCTGGCAGTCGCAGCGATCCTTGTGCGTCTCGTTGGTTGGCACTGGGAATTTCTGCCAGCATTCGCGGCTGAACTCGTACCGGGAGTTGATTTGGTTCCGTTCTGGACGTTTGCCGTCGCGAATGTTTACCGCAAATGGAAACAGTTCACGCCAAAGGAAGAGGAATCCCGGCAGCAGCGCCCAGCGTTAAAACCATGAGGGCCACCTGTCTTGAAATCGAGCCGACTTGTCAGGTACGTTCTGTTTTCAATCCTTTACAACGGTAACGAGGGCTTCTTCTGGAGAGATTTGGGTTCGTCTGGGAAAAATTGTGCAATGACCGTGCAATGGAGTGTTGCAATGCTGCCCGGAGCGGATTCAAGACATCAGCGGAGCGGGAGATCAGGTGCAAGCAGTGCGACACGGTTTTTAAAGTGCCCGAATACGCACTTGCGATGTGCAGGCACCCGACGGAGCTGATCGACGCGGAATACGGAGCCAAAGCTCTGCCCTGGATTGAATGATCTTCTCCGAATGTGCATCACTGGCGACTGAAGCGCTTAGATTGTGCCCTGCGAGTCAATTCTGCCCAGTGCTCGTCTAGAGTGTTGAATCCCTCATCGAGCAGTAGTTGTCGCGTAACGTCATACACTCGGCGGTCGGCATCCACTATGTATTCCAGTCCCCAAAATTTAAAGTAGTCGGACGGGCCGTGGCTTGGAATCGTCTCGTCGATGTCGCCCCTCACTCGGAACCTACGAGGTCTATCCTCATCTGGGTCTTCAAAGGCAGGAATTTGAATCAAGAAGGGACTTTCACCGTGGTGGATGGTCAGGTGGTCGTAATTACGAGCCAGGCATAGGAGGAGTTTTCCTAGATTCGAAAGAATTGTGTCCGTTCGCACTTCGCGAATCAGCAGTATGGAATCCTGAAAATGAATCTGTAATTCGCCGATATCGATGCGCTCATCGCTCTTGTTTCGATCTCTGAGTTTTTCGTAGGCCGCAAGGAATGGCCGAAGAACAAAGCTTTCGGCCCCTCGTTTGATAAAGTCGAATGCGACTCCATCGATTAAAAGTTGCACCAGATGTGAAAGGGAAAAAGTGAGATGACCTCGACGTACAAGTGTGTAAGACCGCCAGCACCAGCCGGTCGGCCTTTCACCACGGAGACGTAGTTCCGAGCAAGGTCTCTGCGAAACTCATCGATACCCTGGAGATCAACGAAATTGCGGTCTTGATCGCTCGAAATCCAATACTTCACAGTGATTGCAGCACCGATATCCATGTTGTTCTCCCCTGGGATTCAGCTACCATGATCGCACGGAAGGTTAGCTTGACCTTCGGCTCAGATAAGGAGTGACTCGTGAGCAGGCAAGATCGGGCGGAACAAATACTTGAAATCAAAAACCGGAACCTGCGAGGGCACGGCTTCCAGTCCTACGCTCTCGAAAAGCTGAAATACGAGTGGCTGAATGTACAGGACAAGACGAGCACACCAGACTTTTACGTAATTCGGGCCGTGACTCTCATCGAAGTCTTCGTGCGACGTAATCTGGCATCCTTAAGCGATCATTCCGCACAGTACACCGACCGTGCGGTTGACCTATCGAAACATTTCAAAATGGACTTTGATTTGGTTCGTAACATCCAAGGCCGCGCAATTACGTTAGGAGACATCATTGCTCATAGCGTGCCGGTCAATTCGTTCGGACGAATTATTCGTCGCTCTTTGGCTGCAATTAGCAAGTCCATCCCCATCGAGATAGCGCGCCGCCTGTTGTAGTTCAATTCACCCCACATAAAGAAAAGAAAAAAGAAGAGTATGAACACTGGCACGCTTGTCGCCGGCCTGTTGTCCAAAATTGGGCGGACGGAGTTGGCACAAATTCCAGTTCCACAAGCAACCGCAACCCACCGGCCCGTGCCTCATCATGAGATCGTTGAGGCTCTGGTCGAAACCTTAAGCTTTCGCCACATCGCCGTGGTGAATGAAGAATATGCCGCTTCGAGTGACGGCATGAAGATGTTTGGAGTTCTCGACCTGGAGACCCAAATGGAGGGATGCCGTTTCGCGATTGCTATTCGCAACTCGCATGACAAGTCGCTCCGTCTCGGATTGACCGCTGGCCTGCGAGTTTTCGTCTGCTCTAACATGGCCTTCAGCGGCGACTTCACTCCGGTTCTGGCCAAGCACAGCAAGAGCTTCAATCTGATTGACACTCTTGCCGTCGGAGTGGACAGGATCCAGAGGAGCTTCGAACCCATGCGACGCCAGGTCGAACACTGGCGAGAGGCGCAGCTCACTGATGAGCGGGCCAAGCTGATCTTCTATTCGGGCTTTGTTGACGGCAAGCTGGACGCGCCCGGGAGTCTGCTGCCTGAAGTCCACAGGCTGTACTTTGAGCCTCAATACGAGGAATTCTCGCCGCGCACGATGTGGAGCTTGTCGAACGCGTTTACCAGCGCGTTCAAAAAGCTCGATCCGGTTCCGCAGTTCAAGGCCACCGCAAGGTTGGGAGAATTTTTGGCGCAGCTTCCCGCCTGAGCGGCCACACGCTGATGCAACGTCCTCAATGTCAAGTGAGAGGGCGTGGCTTGTGGCCGCACCCTCTCTGATGCCCTTCAGAAGTGAAAGCCCAGTTCAGCGGTATATGTGCGAGGTGTTACAAAGTGGGTGCCGCTGAAAGTGGACAGAAAATTGTAAAGCGACACCTGATCGGTAAGGTTGATGGCAGTAAAGCGAATGCTCCACTTGTACTTGTCGCCGCGAAAGAGATCGTCATCGCCGAGCGCAAGGTCGAACAAGTGCCGAGGAGCAATGCGCGGCGGATTACGATCATCATTCTCAGTACCAGGGGTGGGAATCGTGACTCGGGTTGAGCCGTACTGAGATGGCGCGCAGCTAGTAAGCGGCGAACTCAAGGTGGGAAACACATTGCCGCAGAACAAGCCCGCCTGCATCTGCTGGTCCGCGCTTAGAACCGACAGGTCAACAGGAGTGGTCGAGTCCGTTGCGAAAGGAACTGCTCCTGCTACCATGCCACTGTCATAACGCCAATTAAAGCCGATCCATGGACCCGTCTTCCACGGTTGATACTGGAGATGCGCGGTTTGATTGAATCGCTCATCATGATCGATCCGGAAGACGCCACCAGAAGCCGAGGGTGTTGCTCCTGCCCCGCTAACCTGCGGGAGGAAGAACCGCGCCGAGACGGTTGAAAAGACGACAAGCGCCGAGAAGCCGTGCAGGTTCGGGACGCTGACGCGAGCCGCAAAGCCGGGAATTTTAGACCTGCTCCACGCAATCGGGAAAAAGATCGGCGTATTTCCGAGAATGCTGAAGTCGTAAGCATTGTGGGTGTACTTCCAGATGTACTCACCCGAGAACACGGCATACTTGCCGAAGCCCTGTTGCAAGCCTGCGTGGAACTCGTTTCTCCACCCAGGGCTGAGTGGAGTTGCCGAGGCTGCGGCGCAGCCGAGCAGCGGGCTCAGAACGCTGTCATCGCATCCGATACTCGCAATGATCAAGTTCTCATTAAAGGGGGTTTCCAGAACACGCGCGTAGGACAGACGCAAGACGGTATTGGTCGGCTTAATGTTATAAGCAAGACCCAGGCGGGGCTCGGCTTCATTGTGTCTAGTGAGCCCATTGTAAAAGTCTCCGCGCAGCCCTACGTTCAAAGACCAATTGCCCTTCGTAATCTGGTCCTGCATGTACAAGGCAAGCTGCTTGACATCGGTGTGACCGCGAAAATCGAATAGAGTTCCCCCACGGGTGAGATCGAATGGGAGCAGATCGGAACAAGGCGATGCCACCGCGATACCGCTCACGAAGCAAGGGTTGCCATTCTCGTCCGACAGCGACGGTAACAGCCCACTATCGACGATTCCCAACCTGTCGTTCTCGCTCAGAAATGTGTGTTGATAGGTTGCACCTGCTTTAATGTTATGGGCGCCCTTCACATAAGAAAGCGATGTACGCAGGCCGGCATTGGTCAATTTCCGGTCCTGACCAACCGATTCCTGCTGAATCGGCGACAAGTCGTCAAAGAGGTTAGCGCTTGGATAATAGTTATATTGATCATGCCGGACAAAGGCTCCCACAGTCACCACGGTATTTTGATTAAGCAGGCGAGTCCACGAAGGCGCGATGTTGAAGGTTCTTATCTGTGATCTCTGGTCGGTCGATCCGAGAGGATTGCCGGACGGATCAGTTTCACCAGTGTGGAGAAGGTTATCGAAGCTGTTTGGGTTCTGAAACCAAGAACGCGTAAAGCCCAGATTCAGCTGTATTGAGTCCGCAGTCGAAATCCGATAATCCACTCTGTCAAAGACATTTTCCTCATTTCCTTTCGCGTGAATGACAGTGAATTCCGGAGGATCAAGGAACCGGCCGGTGTTCAAGCCGCTTGCGGATATAAAGTTCCCCCAGTTCTGACCGCCATAACCCAAATTAAGACCGATGGTTGAAGTACCGAAGCTCCCATAACTGGTGGTGATGCTGCCCGTGGGTGTCGTAAGCCCCTGTCCGGAACGCGTGGTAGCGTTGATTACGACACTCGTTTTTTCGCCGAATTCGGCGGGCGGTGCTCCCGAGATCACCTCCATGGACGCAATTGAATCCAGCGGAATCTGGTTGGAGAAAACCTTGCTCTGTTGGTCTGTAATCGGCTGCCCATCGACCATGAAGGAATTCTCCGCATGATCTCCCATTCCATGGAAGAGACCGTTTGAATCGGCAGCGATGCCGGGAGATGCCAAGGTCACAAGTGAACTTAGGGATGAGGACTGGCTCTCAAGAGGCAGCTTATCGAACAGACCACGGTCCACGTCGGTGTGAAACGTGGACGTGTTCTCAATTAGATCTGCGCCATTTCCTTCTACAGTAACGGTTTCGTTTGAACCGCCGACCTGAAGTGTGATGTTGAGGTTCACAGGAACGGTCGAACGAACATCGACGTCCTGGGCATAAGGAGCAAATCCCTTGCGCGTCACACTAACGTGATAAGGGTTGAACGGAACGTTCGGCAGAACGAATCTCCCCATCGCATCGGTCACAACGCTTCGAGAGAATCCGCTTACCGGATTGTGGACTTCGACGGTTGCATTGGTTACGACGGCGCCCGATGGGTCAGCCACGATGCCGGTGATCGAGGTGGAACTGCCTGACTGAGCGTAGGTTAAGGAGCACGACACGATAGAAAACATGAGCAAAAAGGCCGCGGAATGCGACCTCAAATAAGAAGCCAACATAAATTCCTCCCGAATATCAAAGACGATTCAGAACGACAGGGGCAATTTTTCTGAGACAGCTAGGAAACGGGAGGCGGGCGCACGCTGAGCGCAAACGCCACGAAGAGGTGTTTGGCAAAAATAGGCTCGGCGCGGAACGTAAATATCGGGGTGAAAATGGTTTTCAGCAGATTCGCTGTGGATCTAGGAGCGGCCGAATGAGCTGCCACACAGACGGTACAACTCGCGCTGTCAGTGCCTTTGGAGTGATGGTGCGTAACAAAGGCCAATGCTGAGCAGAGCGTCAGCATTAGGCACAGTAGCGCTGCGTATTTCACGATATACCACACGTGAATAACTCCCTACCAAGAGTCTTCACTGTACCTCGAAACGAGTGGCCGATGCAATTTAGAGCGAGCAAATCCTGCACCCGAATCGTTCACCAAAGTGTGCGCACGTCAGTAATCGGATGACTATGCGCGCACAGCAGCAGGCGTGGAAGGCATCCAGAAAACCCCGGACCCATTCAGCGCCAAGTCGAACACTGGCGGCAGGCGCAGCTCACCGATGAGCGGGCCAAGCTGATCTTCTATTCGGCCTTTGTCGACGGCAAGCTGGACGCGCCCAGGAGTCTGCTGCCCGAGGTTCACTGGCTGTACTTAGAGCCGCAATACGAGGAATTCTCGCCGCGTACGATGTGGAGTTTGTCCAACGCCTTCACCAGCGCCTTCAAGAAGCTCGATCCTGTCCCACAGTTCAAAGCCACGGCCAAGCGGGCGAATTTCTGAATCAGTTGCCGGCCTAAACCTCCCGCCAGCCCGGTTCATCGAGGATGCGTTCAGGACAAACTCTCCGCCGTGACTGGAGCAGGGGTGAAATGTTTCAACCGTTCTAGGTTAACCAGCAGCTTATTCCATTGCTTTGGTTTGCGTTTAATCGCGTACGGCGCGTTTGGGTCCGAGAAGAATTGCAGGAGCCTGGTGCGAAGTTCGGCGGTAACTCCCACGAAGTTCTGCTGTGCCAGTTTTTCGAGCAGCCTGGCATGGACGTTGTCGTTCATGAAATAAGTTCCAGGCGTGCTGTCTCGATCCGTATCCAAATTCATGTCTGGAACATTTGGGGCACCGGTCTTCGTCTGAGCTAGAAGAACCTTGTACTGGTCGAAGGCTGCATTGAAACTCGTTTCAAACAAATGCTCAGTCTGCGGCGTTGGGGTGCGAAACTGGAGGA
>JBOGLH010000087.1:0-26683 GCA_050746025.1 Terriglobales bacterium
GCAGCACGTCGTGCCATGCCAATAAGCAATAGAAAACTCCAGAGAAAAGAATCGCCAGCCACGGCGTGCCGAAGCGCGGGTGCAGCCGCGAGAGAAATGCAGGCAAGTATCCATCTTCAGACATGGCCGCCGGCATGCGAGTGGTAGTCAGGACAGTGCTGTTGAGAATCGAAAGGTTCATCACTCCGGCAGCGAGCGTAATTGCGAATCCAAGTTTCGGTCCTCCGATCGCGCTCGCCAAATCCGAAAAATATCCCGAGTGCCATTGGTCCCAATGTCCAACCGCCGCGAGACATAAAAGCGTGGGGAGAAGATATGTTGCCATTGAAAGCGGCACCACCCAGGCCAGTGCGCTCGGATAGCTCCGCTGCGGATTTTCAACTTCTTCGGCGACTGACGAAACCTGCTCATATCCCGCATACAACCAGAGGCCGAGCGAGAGTCCTACCCCAAAAACTTGAAACATCGGCGTATGCGGCGGCACGAATGGCACGAATGGACTGTTGTGCCACTTGGGAATCGCCATCAGGCACATCACGAGTACGATCCCCAGAATCCCCAGTTCGAGCACCGTAGCGATGCGTCCCACCAGGCGAATTCCGCGCACGTTGATGTACGTGATCAGCGCAATCACCATCAATGCGACCGCATAGTGTCTCCATCCCGTGAGCTGCGGAAAATAAAATGCCAGATAGTCCGTAAAAAGGACGGCATAAAGCGCGCCTAATAGAAACGACGCTGTCCAGTTCCACCATCCCGCCAGAAACCCCCAGAAGTCGCCGAACGCTGCGCGTGTCCAGCGATAAAAACCGCCTTCGACCGGCATCGCCGTCGTAAGTTCGGCCGCGACCAGTGAGATCGGAATGCACCAGAAGAACGGGATCACCAGCTGGAATATCAGCGACATTCCCGGTCCCGATGTTCGCACTTGGTCCTCAAGCCCAAACGGTCCGGCCGTGTTGTACGAGTACATTACGAAGACGAACGAGAACAGCCCGACTTTTTTAAGGGCGGCGTGGGAGATTGAGTTTTGCTTTCCGGAGTGCAGCGGCGGTTCGCTGTTGATTTTCAATTTAGATGCGCTCGATGATCATCGCAATTCCTTGCCCGACGCCGATGCACATTGTACACAGCGCGTATCGTCCACCGGTTCTTCGCAGCTGATACGCAGCCGTTGTGACGAGCCGTGCTCCGCTGGCGCCTAATGGATGGCCGATTGCGATTGCGCCTCCGTTCGGATTTACATGTTCGGCGTCGTGGGGCAAACCTAAATCACGCAGGACAGCCAGTGATTGCGCTGCAAATGCTTCGTTCAGCTCGATCACATCCATTGCGGAAAGTTTAAGCCCGGTCTGCGCTAATACTTTGTTCGTCGCTGGAACCGGCCCGATTCCCATGATTCGCGGTAGAACGCCAGCCGACGCCGAACCAACAACTCGTGCAAACGGGGTGAGCCCATTTTTTTTGGTCGCCGATTCTGAAGCTAGCAGCAGCGCGCAAGCTCCGTCGTTCACCCCAGAAGCATTCCCCGCGGTGATCGTCCCGTTCGGCTTCACGATGGGTTTGAGTTTTGCGAGCGCTTCGAGCGTTGTATCCGGACGCGGCTGTTCATCTTTGCATACAGCGACGGGATCTCCCTTTTTCGAAGGAACATGCACCGATATTATTTCGTCGGAGAATTTTCCTGCTTTGGCTGAAGCCGCTGTCCGTTGTTGACTGCGCAGCGCGAACGCGTCCTGATCCTGGCGCGAAATGCGCCATTCCTCTGCAATGTTTTCTGCTGTTTCCGGCATCGAGTCCGTTCCATATTTTTGTTTCATAGCCGGATTAACGAAACGCCACCCGATAGTTGTGTCTTCAATCTTCGCGGCCCGAGAAAATGCGGTTTCGGATTTTCCCATCACGAACGGTGCGCGGGACATGCTTTCCACGCCACCTGCGATTATCAGCGAAGCCTCACCCGATTTGATGGCACGCGCTGCCAGACTAACCGCTTCCATGCTGGATCCGCAGAGCCTGTTCACGGTCGCGCCTGGAACTTCTGTCGGCAGACCCGCAAGCAAGAGTGCCATTCGCGCGACATTGCGATTATCCTCCCCGGCCTGGTTGGCACAGCCGAAAATTACGTCGTCAATATTCGCCCAATCGACCTTCGCATTGCGCTTGATGAGAGATCTGAGCGGGATCGCAGCCAAGTCATCCGTGCGGATTGACGAAAGCGCGCCGCCATATTTTCCGAACGGAGTGCGAATTGCATCGCAAATGAGCGCGTTTTCCATTAAACAAGTAAGTATCCGGGTAAAAACAATCCAGCGGACTATCGATGATATCGGAGTTCAAGCGCAAACGCAGCCGCTAGCGTCTCGGCGAAGCCTCAGACTTGAGTCGCAACTTTCTTCCTGGGTTGTGAAGCCAGCAGGGCGACGAGGGCAACCGCAATCCCCAGTGATACTTCAAGAAAGCGATGCCAGGCAAAAACCCAAGCCGGTCCTCGCGATATCAACACCACAATACTGAAGGTGATCGCGGCAACCCGATAGGCGCTCCATACGCGAGAAAATGCCGCAAGAATTCCGCAAACGAAAATTCCTATGGCGTAAACAATTGCGCTGCGGCCAACGTAAGAGGCAATCGCCGCTCCCAAAGTGGCTCCCAGCGCCGTTCCCACAAACCGCTGCCAGGCGCCCTGGAACGGTTGAATTGAAGACTGCATGATGATGATGGTCGAGATCGGCGCCCAATAATATTCCGGAAATTTCAAAGCCCGCGCCAAGAGTAAAGACACAAGAGTCGCAAGCGCTGTCCGCGCCGAATCTACTAATGCGTGACTGTTCATCTTAAGAAGCTTCGCCATTTCGAGGGCTTATTTTCTTAGTTGCAAATTGCCGGGTAAGCTTCGACGTAGCCTGAAATTTGCGCTCCATCAATCCAAGTGTCCTGGTGACTGTTGAGATTGAATATGAGAATCTCGCGTTCGAAGCCAACGCCTACTCGCTTCGTTCTGGTCAGCGCCAGGCCTATTTCCGCCAGTAAACCGGCGGAATAAAATTGATTTTCAATTTCGGGCTGGATTTTTCGCAGCATCACTGGGCCAAGATTTCTCGCGCAGGTGAGAATTATTAGCGTTCCCTTGGAATCTAATTTCGTCTTGGCTTTGGGAAAGAAAGGTTTCAGTTTTCGCAGCACGTCTTGTTCAACGTGACTCCGCAACTTATTACCAATACCCATGCCGGCTTCATTCTGACCCCTCGCCGGGAGGGCGGCGATTGTCAGGCTCGCGATACAAACAATGAGAACCCCGGCATGGAAAGTGGCTTTCTTCATCGCAGCGTGGCTGTGCAGTTTTGGTGTAACGCTCAAAATCAGATCGATGAGCCAAGCGCTTTCGTCTGCCCTCAACGAGTGGCTAGTCTGCTCGTCATCAAGCGCATGGCCAGCAACCCGCCGAGAATCACATCGAAAACCAAACAGAATCCTGGCCACCAGCGTGGTACGCCGGGGTCCTCAAATAGAAAACGATGCACGATATCAAAGACTCCATGCCCAGCCAGTGCAATAGCCACCAACCACAGATTTCGCTTGTAACCGATGATGGCAATCAGCAAAAATCCGCTGGCAATGGCGATCTCACCGAGGAGTATTCGGGTAGAAGCGCCCATCGCGGCAAATAATACGTAGTATGCAGCGATCACGATCAGCACCGTAGGATAAAACCCCGATTCGCGGTCAAGACCGACAATCACGATCAGGCCGGCAACCGCTAGCGACAGGAACAATCCAATCAGATATTCCATTTTGCAGTCCGGCCGCCCTCTCGAAAATCAGAGAGGGAAAGTTCAGTGCGTCTACATAGTACTCTCCGCCGATGCTACTGCTCTTTGACAGCGTTCAACCCCACTGCTAACATCGAAATTCTAGCCGCAAGACTGCTCGCCCTGGACGGTCTTGCCATACAATCTTAAGATCGTCTTGCCCGAAGTCAATCACGTCCCCGTCGTCTAGCCTGGCCTAGGACATCGCCCTTTCACGGCGGTAACACGGGTTCAAATCCCGTCGGGGACGCCAACAATCCAAAAAGACTTACAAAAACTGGCTCCTTTGCGATTCGGCCCCTACAGAGGCCATCACTGGGCGCGCGACGGGGGGCAATGATGAGAATTGCCATCAATGGGACGGGAATCGCAGGGCCGACGCTGGCGTATTGGCTGCGCAGATTTGGGCACACACCCGTGCTTTTCGAGAAAGCTCCTGCGCTTCGCGCGGGCGGCTACGTCATCGATTTTTGGGGACTCGGGTATGAGATCGCGGAGCGCATGGGCATTCTTCCGGCCTTGATGGAGCGCGGTTACCTGATGCAGCGGCTCCGCATGGTGGATGCCGACGGGCATGAGGTCGCGGGCATGGACGTTGCCTCTATTCGCCAACAGGTCGATGGGCGATTCATCAGCATCGCCCGCTCTGATCTGGCTGCCGCGCTGTTTCACGCTTGCGAGGGGATTCCCGCTCACTTCGGCGTGTCGATCGTTGATATACGACAGGATGCGCGCGGAGTCAGCGTCACGCTCTCTGATGGAGGGACGGATCGCTTCGATCTCGTTGTCGGCGCCGACGGACTCCACTCGCGAGTACGGGAGCTGGTTTTTGGACCGGAGGATCGGTTCGAGAGGGCGCTCGGCTGTCACGTCGCAGCCTTTCGCTTGACCGATTACCCGCATCGGGACGAGCTCATTTATGTGTCGCACACCGTGCCCAAGCGACAGGTAGCGCGGGTGGCGTTGCGGAATGGTGAGACGTTGATTCTGCTGATCTGCCGGTCAGAGCTCATTGATGGCTTGCCTCCACGCGAACTCCAGAAGGCTGCACTACGAGACGTGTTCGGGCAGATGAGATGGGAGGTCCCCGACATCCTGGCACGTATGGAAGCTGTCGATGACTTGTACTTCGATCGTGTAAGCCAGATTCATCTCAAGCGGTGGGCACTGGATCGCGTCGCCTTGCTCGGCGACGCTGCCGCGTGCGTCTCGTTCCTCGCAGGGGAAGGAACGGGACTGGCCATGATTGAGGCCTACGTCCTTGCCGGCGAGCTCAGCAAAAGCGGTGATGATGTCGCCAAAGGCTTTGAGGCGTACGAGGCTCGTCTCCGTTCGTTTGTCGGCGACAAACAAAAATCGGCACTATGGCTCCGAGGCTTCTTCGTGCCCCAAACTGCCATGGGCCTCACACTGCGCAACCTTGCGGTCAACTTCATGTCCGTCCCATTTGTCGGAAAGCAGTTGGTGAGTCGGTCCTTGAGTGATCCGCTGGAGCTGCCAGACTACGAAGCAAATGGGACTACTAGTGAGAGTATGAATCGGTGGCACATGTAGGCATCAGCCACGACCCGAAAGGGTCCTACAGGACTCGATCAGTCGGGGTAGTACTTCACAAAGCCGTATTCATTTTTCAGCGGAGTGCATGTCCCTAATGTCAGAAGGTGTTCCAAAGTTGGAATCCAAGGAGCACGGAGTTGACTCGAGTCATTTAGTTCCTCAGGGCTTCGGCGCAACTCGTTCAGTGGCAGATAACAGCACGGCAAACGGCAGGGCCTTGAACCTGAACTGGCCCCGGCGGGTTCGTCTTGATGGAAGAGGAGCATGTGCGTACTTCTTCTCAAGAAATGTTTCTCATCGCGTTCCATCACTTCTTTCACGCAAACTGGTGATATGGGTGAGGTAGGCGGTGCGCTAAAGAGAGCGCTCACGATTCACGGAACTAAGGTCACCGAGAGTGGGGACGATCCAGGAAAATAACGTAAATCTAGGCGGTTTCTTCTACGCGGAATAGATCGCACAACGCAGCTCTTAATTCTTCGCGGATGTGGGAGTCCTGGATGTGTGGAAGCGCCAGAATTGCTGCCCCGAGGACACGGCTGAATTCACTGGCGGTGAGCAACTGAGAATTGATTTCAGGAGAAAACAGATCCGGATTGCGCATTGGAAATTGCAATACGTTTGGCGCGCTCATAGCTTCACCCACCGTGCAAAATCTACTTCTAGCTTTACTGATATAAAACTATACCACCTTTCGCATTTTCTTCGTACTGCAAAAATACGAGGCCTTTTCGCGGCGAACTCAAATTGGATAAACGGGCATTCCCCCGACGCAAGCTGCGAGACTTATGGCGCTACAGTGAGCACGATCACGCGGTCGACTTCGCTCTGTGCTGCCGGCGGAACTTTCAATATCAAGCCGTCGCTGGTTTGCTTGAACTCAACTGGCGACCCGGCCCCGAAATCATGGGCGCTCTTGATGGTCTTTTGAATTGGAGCAAGAGCCAATAGCTGGGCTTTCCACTGCAGCACATGGACGTAGATCTTGTCCGCTTTTTGAGTGGTCACTCCCCAATCGGCAGGCACAAGCGGACCACCGCGGGTTCCATAAATTGTCTCTCCGTAGCGAGACATCCATTCGCCAACTGCGTGCAGCCGGGTTACGAACTCGTCTTCTATTTCGCCATTGGGCATGGGCCCGATATTAAGCAGCAGGTTTGAATTGTTGCCGGCCGCCCGGACCAGCATCTCCTCGACCTGTTCGGGGCTTTTTAATTTGTGATCGCCGATATTGAATCCCCACGAGTCGTTGAGCGTGTTGCTGCTCTCAAGCGGAAGCTGGTCGCTCACATAGTTCGTGTTGAACCCGGCAGTGTTGCGGCCCGGAAGGTCGCGCTCGAATGTCTGAACGTCCTCGCCGGGCTTGGGCGTCTGGTGATGATTCGGAATAATCAGCGCGGCGGGCTGCAACTGGTGAATCAGCGAGTAAGTCTTCTGCAGATGCCAATCGGCATCGGGCTTGTCCCACATTCCGTCAAACCAGATGCCGCCGATGGGGCCGTAATTCGTGAGTAACTCGCGCAGTTGCCCATCCATGTAGTCATCAAGATATGCATTCCAATCTCCGTGGTCGGGACGGCCGTTGTCCCAAGCGGTGACCCCGCGTGGATAGTAATCCGGATTGTGCCAATCAAGCTGCGAGTAATAAAAGAAGAGCTTAATTCCCTGGCGGTGGCATTCGTCAGCCAGCATCTTAAGCGGATCTTTTTTGTAGGGTGTCCGCTGAACAATGTTCCAGTCCGAAACTTTCGAATCAAACATTGCGAAGCCATCATGATGGCGGGAAGTGATCGTGATGTATTTCATCCCGGCAGCTTTGGCGAGCGAAACCCAGGTCTTGGCGTCAAACTTCTCGGGATCGAAAAATTTGGGCAGACGTTCATATTCATTGAGCCTGAGCTTGCGGTCATGTAGCACCCACTCGCCATCACCCAACACGCTGTATACGCCCCAGTGAATGAACATGCCAAACTTCATGTCTTGAAAATCCTGGCGAGCTTTCAGGTTTTCCGGTGACGGATGATAGCCCGACTGATTATCGGGTGGCTCGGCTGCTTGCGCCGTAATGGCTACGGAAACCGTGAAAAACAAAAAGACGAGCAGCGGGATAATTTTGCTCTGTAATTTCAACTGCACAAAAAAGCCCTTGTGACTGTCTCTGCTTGCGCTCATGTCATTCACTCCCAATCGAAATGTTCGGGAACTTTGTGCCGGAAATTTGCGTTCCGGCTACCCCGACAGTTTTGTCGTCGTCGGGTGCAAAGTCAAATCGCCTCAGGAATTTTGCGAATGCAACTTCGCCAGAAAGTCGCCTGCATAGTCTTCATTCCAATGAAGGCGACGATGAGATGAGAGTTAAATCGTATCGTATGGCCAGGGCTGCGCAGAATAACTCCGCCTCCGCCGCGCAGCTTAACAGATTTACCGCACACAGCGGCGCAAAGCCTCAGTCCTAACCCGCTTATGTCCCTATTGCATTCGAGTGGAAGAACTTTCGACTGACGTGCGCGTCGGCAGAGGTCGATATCCGTTGCGAGTGCGGATGTGATATTTCTTCCCGCCGGCAAGTTTTACGCTAATCGATCGCCACCCGCGATTTGGATTAGCCACCGGGTAATAACTCAACGAGTAGAGATGATTCAAGTCGTCGCGGATAGAAGCGAATGCCTGCTTTTGTTCGTGCCAATTCTTGGCGAAGTAAGCCTTTCCTCCGGTCGATGCGGTCATTCTCTCGAAAACGGCAGTCGATACGGGTTCCAGTTGCGCTTCTCGAGTGCTGACCATGTAAATGACGACGCCGGTTGATTGCGCCAATTCCGCAACGTCTTCCGGTGGAACCACGCTCGCGTTATCCGGCCCATTGGAGAAAACCACAATGACTTTTCTTCCGGTGTACTGGGCAGCATCTTTCACGGTCAGAAGCAAACAGTTGTAGAGAGCTGCATCATCTCCGGCGACTGTGTTGCGCACCGCCCGCTGGATATCAGATCGGTTTGCCGTCAGCGAAGCGTCGCGAGTCAGGTCGCGACTATAGGAGTAGAAGGAAACCCGGTTGACGTTCTCTAACGAGCGCACGAAGTCAGCGATTGCGTCCTGCGCGAACACGAAACCTCTATACATGTAATTGCTGGTATCAAACAGGACGAACACATTGGAGCCGCCCAGGGTTGAATTCAGCGAACCGAGAGTTCCGCTTTGCGGAAGATCATTGGCAGAATCAGGAGGTAAATTTACCGGGGGATCTTTACCTTCAGGAGTGTTTGATGCAAGCTCTTCGACCTTACGCGCGGGGTTGTCGCCCTCTCCGAACGTCGCGATCTTCTGATGAATGCCATCTTCGTTGATTTCGAAATCTTCCGGGTGAAGTCCGGTAACATAATTTCCCTTGTTGTCGGTGACGGCGACATTCAGTTGCACCATATTGACAGTCACACGAAATTCGGGCTGGGGAGCTTGTGCCGAAGACGTCTTCGGTTGAACCGCAAGAACGAGTGCCAAAATCAAACAAACCGAAAGAAAAAAACTCTTTGCCATCATGAACCCCTTAGGTCACGTTATGCGCAGCGTCTTACTATCACCAATAGTTACTGAGTCTGAAATTGCCTCGCCGTGGTCGTCATCTCGGGCAGCACGGCGATTTTTCCCTTGCGAAATTCCTCGCCCGCCTCGCGCATGGCGCGCAACAAAGCCATCCAATCTTCAAACTCCGTCGCGAAAATCTTCTCAACCATGCGATGGGTCAATTCCGGAGCCATCAGATTTAACATCTCCGGTTCATAACCCGCCTCGTCGGCCAATCGCGCCCAATAAAGATTGTTAGAGTCCCAGGATTCAGCCATCAGGCGGCTGGAATAGCCTGAAAACGCGGGGAACGGCTTCACATTCAGCAACTCCGGAGTATAAGTTTGCGCCAGCGTCCGGTGGGGCACGCCGAAATCTCTCGAGAGCCGTTGCCAGTTCACCTCAGAAGGATATTGTCTCGCCAGGCGATCAAGCTCTTGGCCGGATGGCCCCCAGACACGGTCATCGCCCGGGAACCTCCGCCGGAACTCAAGCGTGAGGTAAAAAGTGTCAGCAGGAGTTATTTGCGAGAGCGCTTCCTCGGGATGACTTTGACCTAAAGACTGATCGAGCCAGGCTATTCTTTCCGGGGACATGCGTTCAGAAAGAATGTCCAGCACCTTACTGCGTAAGGCATCGCTGGAAGCCGAACTCATGATCAGTTCCTCACCTGCACGTTGATAAAGCGCCACAGCATGGAGTTCATTGTGGCTCACATGCCACCATCGCGACATCACGGAGTTGCTTAACAGGTCGGGCACGACCTCTTTCCAGATCAGGGCCTGAACATTCTCGGGTGAGATAAAGTCCTGCTCCGCGTCTGACAATACGTATGCCAAATCCGCAAGAGAACCGACCAAGTGCGCGCCACCGCCGGCAGGCGAACCTTCTCCAAATAATTCCGGCGCGCGCCACAGGCCCTCGATACCGGTCACGCTGTCGCCGGAAAAATCGTGCGAACGGACGAACAATGGATTGATTCTGAGAAGCTGGGCTCCCGGGGGTTCGTAGTAGGCATAATTCAGGCCAACTAATGTGTCGCGGAGAAAAGGCGCAAGCTGACCGCGCGCTTCTTCCAGCTTGGCGCGAGAAGCCTGCGACTTCAGAACTTTGGTCAGGTCGGTTTGCATCTGCAACTCGGTGTGACGATTGTTGTAAATTCCCGCTGCCCATTCGGTGCGTTCCGAGGAAGTGAAAATAGGCCGGGGCATTTCGAATTCACGCAGTTCGCCCGCCAGAGGAAGCAACGTGCTTCCTTGCACTTGCCCGGCCTCTACGCCTTTCAATCCTTCGTCCAAAGCCAGCAGAGTATCCAGGGGAACCAACCTTTGCCCGTCCATTACGGAATGAATTCGCTTCGCGATCTCCGCGTGAACACGCTCGGTGACGCCAGTGCCCTCAGGACCGGCTAGCAAATCAATGACCTGGTCCTGGGAGGCAGAAGGGTTTGCGTTCGCACCTTGCAATACCGCAGCCAGCGATTTACGTCCAGCTTCGAAGAGTTGGGCATGAGTTGTGAATTTTTCGAATGGCTTGATGGTGGCTTGCCATGATTGATTCAGCTTGGCGAGCGGTATCTGACCCTGCCGAGCGAGAATCTGCCAAAGGCCAATATCGGCTTGGAATGTTCCCATGGCATTGCCACGCAAGGTGTGGTTGCCAATCTCATTAATTTCGTCAGCGGCGCTAACGAACCCGGTGACGGAAGCGTCATCCAGTTCCGGAAATTCACAGAAAGCCAGGTACTGTTCGCTGTACTCGTCGAATCTTTTCGCCAGCACGCGCAAAGTGTCGGCTGTCAGTTGACGCCCAGGCGGGCGGGTTGACTGCAATTCGCTGAACAGGAGATATATCTGCACCGGACCACCGCTGGTATCGAAACGAGAAAGTGCAAACAATATTTCCAGCAGATCCTGAGGGCGAGACAAACTTGCAACGCGCTTACTCGAATCGCGCATCAGCTTATGGTCGGATTTCTGATTCAGGATTTGCTTCCACAGATCAAGGTTCCCCGGCACCATAGGTTCGCCATTGCCGTCCCACTGCAAGCGAGTTAAAAGGAGCAACAATCCCGGAGCCAGGCGAAACGCAGGCCTGGCGGCGTCGGACGAGGAATTGGTCGTGCGAAAAGCCGCATAGTAAGTTTTCAGACCGTGAGCTTGGGAGAATCGCTGCTGACGTTCCGGGCTGATGCGAGCGAAAGAGTCGAAATAAACTGCCAGCCAGCCGTTGTCCTTAGCCAATAACCGTGTGACGAAATCACCCGGCGAGCGCGGACTGGCGCCAACTAGATCTTTCCAGTCAGCTTCGGCTGCAGACCCGCCAGGAACTTCAAGCCTTCCTGAGCGAATGCAAATCTGGCTGCCATAAAAATCCAGGTCCGCAGCCAGCGGCAAAAGCTTCTTTAATCCAACCGAGTGTTGCAATGTGTCCCGAGTTTCCGGATCGATCCGAGAGAGAGCCCAATAAAGCCGCGCCAGGGCAGGATGATACAAAAACAATTCGACAAGATCATACGAACGCCGCCTGTTTAACTTAACGGCGCCCCTCCAATCAGCTTCTTTGAATAGCAATGGAACCCGCGAACTTGCATAGGAATAACTGAACGGTTGACCGCGGCGCAATGCTTCCTCCAGCGCCGGCAATGGGAACCCGGAATCGACGGTGAGAAATGCCCTTTCGGCTTCTGCGGTTATCACGGCCGCACTGGCCTGGCCACATTCCCCGCGCAGGCGGTAGCCAAGAATTCTCAGAAGAGGAGCAGCCTCAGCACAGCCTGAAATGTGAATAACCTCACTCGTTCCTGCCAGCGCGGCAAGTTCTTTCGCTTGGTTCACGTAGCGGCCGAGCAGGATTAGAAATTCGGTTGGCGTGCCATTGTCCTGCCATCCCACATAACCCTGCACGTACACGTTGCGGGTAAGCAGCGGCAAAACCTGTGCCGGCGTAACTTGCTGACTGACGCCAGCCATTCGCTCGAACGAACGCAGCGGGCCTGGAATGGTTATCTCGGGTCCCGGATGAAGATCGTTCGAATCGGCGGCTCGGGCTTGTTGTTGATCAGAGGAAATGTCGCGCTGGGTTGCATTTTGAGCAACGGCGGATAATCGAAAGAGCGGCGGCAGAAAAACTGCCAAGAGAATGGCAAGACGAAGAGAAAACTGCATGACTGGTCTCCTCTCCAATTGGTAGCGAGTGTCGGCTGCTATTGGAGCGTCTTCGTTACAACATTGGGTACTAAACTATTCCCCGATCGCCGGTTCGAGACCGGCGAGTTTAGGACTGCTTGGTACGTCTGACCTCAAACCGGACATGAATCATACAACTAATTGCGGTCACCATTATGTAAATTTTAGGCAGCTATGATGCGTGAACCTGTGCTATGGCGTTGCTTGTACCGAACCATTCACTTGAGCTTAGCCTTCAGTTAAATGCGACGCCTGCTTACTGGCACGGATGAGCCTGCAAATGTTTAAATCAACTTCTCTGGCGTAATCGGAAGGTCACGGACACGCTTGCCGGTGGCATGAAACACGGCATTGGCGATGGCTGCACCGGTTCCCGTGATCCCGATCTCACCGATGCCGCGGGCACCAAGTGAATCCAGCTTGGGGTCGGGAATGTCGACAGCCGCGACATCGATTTCGCCTATATCGGCGTTCACCGGTACATGGTAATCGGCGAGGTTGGCGTTCATGATCCGGCCGTTACGAGGGTCGACTACTGTATCTTCTTCCAGTGCCAGACTTACGCCCCAAACAATCCCCCCGATGAACTGACTGCGGGCCAGCTTTTCGTTGATCACTTTGCCCACGTCGTACACTGCGACAATACGGCGGGTCCGCACCATCCCAAGATCGGGATCAACCGCCACTTCTGCAAATATTGCACCGAAAGAGTGGCACGAAAATTCTTTCTCGTTCAGCTGAGGCTTAACCGTGGCGATCGCTTCAATCGGCTGATTTCCATTGCGCGCAATTAAGGTGGAGTAAGGCTCACTCTTGCCAGACGAAGATTTCAAAGAGATTTTCCCATCCTTCAAATCTGCGTCTTCGAGAGGCGCCCCATAGAGTGGAGAGCGAGAGTCGCCAATTGCTATCTGCAGAAGTTTTTGCCTAACTTGAACAGCTGCTTGCTGCACCGCGGGACCAACGCTGGCAGTGCTCATGGAACCGGCGGAGATCGGTGCTTCCGGATAAATTGTGTCTCCCAATCGTGCATCAATCAAATCGGGCGAAATGCCGAGCACATCGGCTGTGATCTGGGTCATGATCGTGTACATGCCGGTGCCGATCTCCTGGCTTCCCGCAGCAACCAGCACTCTGCCATCAGGTTGCATTCGTACTAACGCTCCCGACGGCAAGTTCTTTCCCGGATAAGTTTCCGTCGCCATTCCCCAACCGATGAGTTGGGAGCCATCGCGCATGGAGCGAGGCTCATGGCTACGCTTCGACCATCCGAAGCGTTCAGCGGCCTGGGAATAGCATTCGCGCAGATGTTTTTCTGTAAATGGAATTTTCGTGTGTGGATCAACGTCGGTGTAATTCAGTAGCCGCAACTGCAAAGGATCCATCTTCAATTCGTACGCGAGTTCGTCCATTGCAACCTCGACCGCGTACGTGCCGGTTGCCACGCCGGGAGCGCGCATGTAAGTGGGCGTTCCCATATTCAGTTGAACCAGCCGGTGAATGGTCGCGACATTCGGACACGAGTACATGACGCGGGTGGGAAACGCCGAAGACTCGAGATAATCCTCAATCATTGAAGTGTGGGCGTGCACTTCATGCCGGATTGCGGTTAACTTGCCGTCGCGGGTAGCGCCCAGTGTGAGGTGCTGGTAAGTTTCCGGCCGCGCGCCTACCGGGCCGAACATCTGTGGCCGATCAAGAACCAGTTTCACCGGACGATTGACCTGCTTAGCAGCCATCGCCGCCAGCACCACGTGCGACCAGACCTGACCTTTGCATCCGAAACCTCCGCCGACGAACCATGACACCACATGCACGTTTTCTTTCGGAATTTCGAAAGTCTTCGACAACGTCTTCTGTACCCCTGAAATGTGCTGCGTAGCATCGTGGATGGTCAGATGATCGCCGTCCCATTGGGCCATAGTGGCATGCGGCTCGATCGGGTTGTGATGTTGAATTGGCGTGGTGTAAATCTGGTCGATTTTGATTTCGGCTGCACGAAGTCCGCTCTCGACGTCGCCAAAGCTCAGATCACCAGGAATACCGGTGTGGCTGCCGGGGTATGAGGCAGGAAAACCGGCGATAAAATCCAGCTTCGCGGGTTGATCCTGATATTGAATCTTCAGCAAAGTCGAGGCGTATTGCGCCTGATGCAGTTCCTCTGCGACAACCACCGCGATCGGCTGGTTGTTGTAATGCACCTGCGGGTCTTGTAAAACGGTGACCCGGCTTTCCGCGCCAGGAAGCTTAGGAGCATTTTGAGAAGTCAGCACCGCAATAACCCCCGAGGCATGCTCGGCCTCGCGAATGTCGATATTCACGATCCGCGCCGCAGGCACGGTGCTCATCACCATCACGGCATAAGCCAGTTCCGGAACATGAAATTCAGCTGAGTATTTCGCTTTGCCAGCGACCTTCTGCTCTCCGTCAACGCGAGAAAGTGGCGCTCCAATCACGCCCATGCCAGACCTCCTGCAATACTCAAAGCTTTGGTCACGGCACGTCTGACTAAGGGAACTTTGAACGCGTTGTGCTTGTAGGACTTCGCATTTCTGATCGCGATCTCGCCGGCGTCTTCAAAAAATGCCGCATTTACATAATTTCCAATCAGCATTTTTTCAGAGTCCTCACAGCGCCACGGTTTATGGGAAACTCCGCCGAGCACAATTCGCGCACTGCGTACTCGCCCGTCCTGAATGTCCATCGCAGCCGCTACTGAAACCAGCGCAAACTCGTAACTGGCGCGGTCGCGAACCTTCAGATAATGCGAATGAGAATAGGGCGACTTTGGAAGGTCAATCGAAAGAATTAATTCGTCTTTCCCCAAGTTGGTGTCGATCTGCGGGGTCTCGCCTGGTAAACGATGAAAATCCGCGATTGGAATGGTTCGCTCGCCCTTGGGACCGCGAACCCGGACGACTGCGTCCAGCGCTGCCAGCGCCACGCACATGTCTGAAGGATGAGTCGCAATGCATTTATCGCTGACGCCGAAAATTGCGTGATAACGATTCTGTCCTTCCAAAGCGCCGCATCCGCTTCCGGGCGCGCGTTTGTTGCACTGAGCCGAGCCGGCGTCCATGAAATACCAGCAACGGGTTCGCTGCAGAAGGTTGCCACCATTGGTTGCCAGATTTCGGAGTTGGGGCGAAGCGCCGGAAAGAATTGCGCGCGACAGCAACGGATAGTGTTGACGCACCAGCGGATGGTTTGCGGTATCACTATTTCGGGCCAGGGCGCCGAGACGTAATCCACCGTCTGGAAGTGGTTCGATCTTCGCCAGAGGGAGCCGATTAATGTCCACGAGCCGCTCTGGTCGCTCGACACCATTCTTCATCAGATCAATGAGGTTGGTTCCACCGGCGAGAAACTTGGCATTGCTGGAGTCCGAAATAGATGCAATTGCTGTCTCCGGTCCAGAAGCGCGTTGGTAATCGAATGGATTCATGCTTTCGTTGTTCCACTGTTCTGGTGCGCTTCCTGGACCGCAGCGACGATTCCGGGATAGGCACCGCAGCGGCAGATGTTTCCACTCATGCGCTCACGAATCTCTTCGCGAGTTAATTCGATCGGACCGGTGACACTTAAATCAACGGTTACAACACTGACCTCGCCGCGTTGGTACTCCCCCAGCAACGCAACGGTCGAGCAAATTTGTCCAGAGGTGCAATACCCACACTGAAATCCATCATGTTCGATGAAGGCGGACTGCACCGGATGAAGTTCGCTGTTCTTCGCCAGGCCTTCGACGGTTGTGATCTCAACCCCATCGTGCACGACCGCCAGCGAGAGGCAGCTATTGATGCGTCGGCCATTGGCCAGCACTGTGCAGGCACCGCACTGGCCGTGATCGCAACCCTTCTTGGTTCCAGTTAATCCAAAATCCTCGCGAAGAAGGTCGAGCAGGGTCACGCGAGTGTCAATGGTAACCCTATGCGGCTGGCCGTTGACCTTTAAGCTGAGAGAAACGGCGCCGCTGGAGGTTCTATGCTCTCCTTCAACCAGTGTTGCTCCTCCGCTTCGCAATGGTTTAGTCAAATAAGCCCCTCCGGTAAGCACGCCTACGGTGGCGACGAATCCCCGCCTGGTTAGATTGGGGTTTGAAACAGGGGAATTCTCATACGCTCTAATTTTTTTGTCTAAGGGTTTCGAAGCCTGATTCAGCGGAGAACTGGATTCAGCATGGTCTTTCATATGAATGCCATCTTCCGTGCACACGGCAGCGCAAGAATTGTGCGGAAGCAACTGTTGGATGCAGGTCTTTTAAAAAGGGCTACCCCTTGAATACAGGTATTCGCGAGAGTGCGGGCTGGCGGAAGGCCAGCGCAGGTTATCTGAATCGGCGGATGAACAAGGAGTGCCGTTCCGCGCGATAAAAGCCGACTACATAGATGACGGGTTTGCCATTCGAGGAATAAATGACTTGGCGAATCCGCATCACCGGAGCGCCGCGTGGCACCTGAAGAAATTGGGCGATCCGGAGGTCAGCGGCCGTGGCATCCACTTCTTCATCTGCATATGTGAGCTGCACGCCAAAGTCCTGTTCGAGACGGGCGAACAGTGACCCTCGACCCAACGCTTCCCGGACCAGGCCCGGAAATCGTTCCGCCTCCAGGTAACAGGTTTCGAGGGCGAACGGCTCCTCAGATGTATGCCGCACCCGTTCGATCTTAACCATCTTGCTGGCGGCGGGAATCATCAGCCGTGCCGCGATTTCGTCTTCCTGTTCGATGATTTTGGCTGCCACGACTTTCGACCCCGCAGCTAATCCTCGGCTGGCCATTTGCTCGGTATAGCTCATTAACTTATTGAAATGAATGCGAGGTGGCGCAACGAAGGTGCCGGCTCCGCGGCGGCGCTCGACTATCCCTTCGCGCTCGAGACCAGCCAGCGCGTGACGGGCGGTCATCAGGCTTACGCGATGGAGACGGGCAAGCTCCCGCTCGGAAGCCACTGCATCGCCTGGCTTTAGATCGCCAGCGTCGATCCGCTCGCGGATCGAGCCCTGGATCTTTTGATAGGCTGGAACAGCGCTTTGCGCATTAGCCGACATTCTGTCCTTAACTCGTTTCTCAGAACTGGAATTCGAATTCTTCTGCTATATAGCGAAAGGCACGCGAAAAGTAAAGCACTAAAGCGGCGTCGGGGCTCCGGAGAGTTTAATTCATTTCACATGCTCGCTTGAGCTTGGAATAACGATTTGATGGCTTAAATTCGGTTCTCACGCCTTTTCCTTCACCTTTTTCCATAGCAGCACTGCCTTTGCGTGGATCGAACGAACGGTCACCGACGTAGTGACTTCCATGCGCAAAGCTAGCCTCCAGTTGACGGATCGCGGGCATGAGAGGTGTGATTTCCTCAGCCCCCAACAAATTTTTTGCTTGACCAAGGTCATTCACCTGCTATATAGCATTGCGCATCCCTTTGTGGGCTGAAAAACAAGTTCTTCCCGGAGGTTCTGAGATGAGCACACGCAAATTGCTCTCACTGGCCGTTGTCTGTTCCCTATCCATCGCAGCCTTGGTCGTCAGCCAAGTCTCGGCGCAGGAAGTCACCGCGTCCATCGTAGGAACCATTACTGATCAGAGCGGCGCTCCTATAAAAGGGGCTACTGTTACTGCTACCGACGCCGACCGCGGCACAGTTTTCAGCGCCAGCACGAATGATGCGGGTGGCTATAATCTTACTCGGTTGCCGGTCGGCAGCTATTCGGTGAAGGTCTCCGCCTCGGGATTCGATACCGCGATCCATCCTCGCTTCACAGTTGTACTGAATCAGACCGCTCGTGTAGATGTCCAGATGAAAGTCGGTCAAGTGACGGAGAGCGTCGAGGTTACCAGCCAAGCGCCAGTGCTGCAAACCGATGCTACGCAGGTCAGTACCATTATCGATTCCGTGACGAACGATCAATTGCCGCTGGCGACGCGAAATTATGTAGAACTCACCCTGCTTGCGCCTGGATCGGTCTCACCGGATCCTGACAACTTCAACAATGGCGACAATACGGCTAACGGCGCGCGACCCTATATTAATGGCAATCGTGAGCAGGCAAATAATTTCATTTTGGATGGAATGGATAACAACCAGGTATCTGACAATTTGCTTGGATACACTCCCGCTCCTGACGCAATCGAGGAATTCAATCTAATTACCCAGAATGCGTCGGCGGAATTCGGTAACTATATGGGCGGGATTGTGAATACGACCATAAAATCAGGGACGAATAGTGTTCATGGGGATCTCTGGGAGTACTTCCGAAATGACAAGCTCAATGCCAATAGCTGGCAAAACGGATTCACTCCAAATGCTAGTGGCGGCTTTGGCGTACCAAGAAATACCGTGCGCTGGAACATGTATGGTGGCACAATTGGCGGCCCAATTATCAAGAACAAGCTATTCGGATTCTTCGATTATCAAGGACAACGTTTTGATCATCCCGCGACCGCTCAGGGTATTAACGTTTTCACAACCGCCGAGCGCGCGGGAGACTTCTCAGGCCTTTGTGCGTCTGGCTTTACGGCGGGCGTCTGTAACGACAGAGGTTCCAAAGGGCAGGTTACCGACCAACTCTATAACCCCTGTGCTGTAGGGACCGGTGGAACTGGTGCGCCATGCGCGGCTAACCCGTCTGGCCCACAACCGTTTCTGAACAACCAGATTCCACTTAGCATGCTTGATCCTGTGGCACAGGCGCTTTTCGCCTCGCCGCTTCTATCCGCACGCGATCAGCAACAATGTCACAGGAAACAACGCTTACTACGTCCAGACTCAGCAATTTAATACAAATCAATTCGACGTCAAGGTAGATTTCAATGCTACCGACAAGGACCACCTTTCAGGACGTTACTCCCACGCCCATCAGAGCAATCCGACCATCAATTCGGCTGCGATATTCGGAACGGGTTTCTCCGAGGCACCCATTAACAATGAAGTTTTGGATTGGACCCACTCATTCAGTTCTACGCTTCTCAACGACTTGCGTGTTGGCGTGAATCACGTCCAATTGCACAACGGCACCGACTTCTCTAGCGCGATTGGCCCTCTCGGTTCGCAATTGGGTATAGCGAATGCCAATGCGAACGCGCCCGGTCTTCTTGAATTGGGGTTCGGTGGTGGAACTCCAAGTTCAGTAGGGAATGGAAACCTGACCAATGTCGGAAGCAATGGGGTGATTCAGTCCTTTAAGGATGCTGTCTTTCAGGCATCAGATGCTGTCGTGATTACTCACAATCACCATGTTTTCCACACTGGCTTTGAATTCTGGAGAGACCGCATCAACACGTTCTACACGGGTAATAGCGGCGAGTTAGGAGCCATCATTTTCGGTGGACAGTACACTTCAAATAATCCAACTGGCAGTAGTTCAATCACTACTGGTGGGGGTTTTCCGGGCGCGGATTTCTTTCTGGGTTTGCCGCAAAACTATGGTCGAGGGATTGCTGGCGGTGAATGGGGCCAGCGAGCAAGCGTCCTCGCGGGTTATCTGCAGGATGATTGGCGGGCCACCGACAGCCTGACGGTTAACATGGGCCTTCGCTACGAAGCTCACACGCCGTGGGTTGAAATACATGATCGGCAGGACAACTTTGGTCTGTTTTCAGGCGCTCTATTGGCTCCGAACTGCTCGATTGTGAGTGTCGGGACGGCTCCGATAACTTGCCAAAAAAGTAGCCGCGCTCTTTATAACGGTCAATACGGACTGAGGGATTTACAACCGCGACTCGGCTTCGCTTGGTCGCCGCGAGCCTTGAACGGAAAAACGGTTGTGCGAGGAGCATTTGGTATCTCCTCTTACCTGGAGGGCACAGGTACCAACCTTCGTCTTCCGATCAATCCGCCGTTCAGTGCTTCAGAGCTTTTCCAGCAGTACACGGGAACGCAGGTTCCAGCTACAAGCACCGATCAGGGATTGGTTCCGGTTGGAAGCGGTTCTGATCCGTTTGCCGGAGCACTCATTCGTGTTTGGGACCCCAATATTCAACCTGCAATTACGTACCAGTGGAATGGAACCGTGCAACAACAGCTTGCAAACAATCTCACGTTTCAAATCGGCTACGTGGGGCAGCACGGCACACACCTTATGGTGCCCATGCCCTACTTACAAAAGCAACTTTTGCCGAATACAGCCTGTGGCGCGCCTCCCTGCACCGCTCCGAGCGCCTTTCTCTCAGGCAACCCAGCTTTTCAGAGTGATATCTCTCAGATCTCTGGGACTGCTTCGGTGGGTAGCATGAGGTACGACGGACTGCAAGCAGTGTTGGAGAAACGCGCCTCTCAGGGTCTGGGATATCAGATCTCATACACCCTTTCTAAATGCATGACGGATAACAGTGGTTATTACGGGACTTGGGGAGATACGCAAGCCGCGCCGGCTAGCCCCTATTTCCAGAATCTGTACAACCCACGTGCCGATTGGGCACCCTGCTACTTCGACGCAAAACACGTTATCAGTGCATATGCTACTTACGAGATTCCCTTCGGACATGGCAAGAAGTTCGGTGGCAATGCAAGCGGTGTTGTGAATGCGGTAGCTGGAGGATGGTCGGTGAATCCGCTTGTAAGCTGGCATACTGGCTTCCCACTGGCGTTGTATTACGGTGGAAGCGATGCGACAGGGTCTCGCGGATTACGCCCAGACTGCAACGGCCCATCACACGTATTTGGCCGAAAGCCAGCGTTATCAAATGGCGCGTTCGTCGGATACCAATGGTTTGATCCTTCGCCATACTCGGCTCCTTCAAACGACTTCGGCACCTGTCCCGCGCAGGGCCCAATACGCGGTCCCGGTTATGCCGACGTTGATTTGAGTTTGCAAAAGAACTTTGCAATATCGGAAAGGTTCCGTTTGCAGTTCCGTAGCGACTTCGTCAACGCGTTCAATCACACTAACTTGAACGTGCCGAACATGAATCTAGGATCGGGCATGGGTCTAATCAATTCCGCAGAGAACCCGCGTAACATCCAATTCGCTCTAAAACTCTATTACTGAGCGATGTATTATCAGGGCAGGCGCTCACACGCCTGTCCTTTTTCCTTTTATGTCCGCGAATCAATTCTTACGTCTGAGTTGCGCACTGCTGGTTTGTATGCCTCCCTTGTCATCCGCTCAGGCTTCGACGTCGTCTGCGCGAAAGCCGGTACCGTCAGGGCAGCATGCTCTTGAACTGGCTAAAGAGGGGCACTGCGCCGCAGCGGTCCCGCTGCTTAGAAAAGCGATCTTGCAATCCAGCGACAAAGATTTTCGACGCAGCGCGGGCTTGGCGGGAGTGCGTTGCGCCATGGTGAAGAACCAATTTGACGCCGCTGATGATTTTCTGCGCATGTTAAATCGTGAATTCTCTAATGATCCGGAAGTCTTGTACGCCACCATCCACACCTATTCGGATTTGGCGACACATGCCTCTCAGGAACTGGCGATCAAGGCACCAAATTCCCCGCAGGCACATGAACTCAACGCCGAGTCGCTTGAAATGCAAGGTAAGTGGGACCAGGCGTCCAAGGAGTACCAGAAAGTACTACAAGAAAATCCACTATTGCCGGGAATACATTTCAAGGTCGGACGCCTGTTGCTGTCCGCACCGAATCCTCCTAATGATGTCGCTGACCAAGCGAAAAAGGAGTTTCAGCAGGAACTTGAGATTGATCCCAGTAACGCCGGCGCGGAATACGTTCTAGGAGAACTGGCGCGTGAGGCGCAGCAATGGGACGATGCCGTGAAGCACTTTAGGCGGGCGGCCAAACTCGACTCCAGCTTTGGTGACGCCTATCTGGGTTGGGGTGTGGCGCTGGTTTCCACGAAGAAATTCTCTGAGGCGGTGCCGCCGCTTGAGGTTGCGGTAAAACTAGAACCCGAGAACCCGGCCGCGCACTATAATCTCGCGATTGCGTATACCCGCACTGGCCGTAAACAAGAGGGCGATAAAGAGTTCGCGATTCATCGCGACATGGTTCAGAAAAATCCTCCGGAGGATAAAGCCTCGCAAAGCGAGCCGACGCCCAGCCAGCCATAACTCGGTTGCTTATATTTCTCAATCGTGAAACGGATTTCGTCCACAGAGATTACTCTCGATCGCCGCCATTTCTTATATTCGCTGACTGGTGGAATTTCACTCGCCGGTTTTCCGCGATTGGCGCGCGCGCTGCCTGACCCCGCCTATCCCTTTGAGGTGGTGCCCGCTGAAATCAGCGGGATTCACTGGACACACACCAGCGGCAAATCTCCCGAGCACTATTTGCCCGAAACCACCGGCGCTGGCTGCGCATTTCTCGATTACGACAACGACGGCTGGATGGATATTTACTTCGTGAACAGCGGGAAGTGCGACTTTTTTAATCCCAATCCGCCGCTGCGAAATGCGCTTTATCACAACAACCGCGACGGCACTTTTACCGATGTCACTGAAAAAGCCGGTGTCGGTGGAGGTGGTTACGGCCAAGGCGTCGCGGTGGGCGATTACGACGGCGATGGGTTCCCCGACCTCTATGTTACCCAGTACGGACGGAACATCCTCTATCACAACAATGGCGACGGCACATTTACCGATGTAACCGAAAAAGCCGGGGTTGCGGCCCCAGGCTGGTCCTCCAGCGCGGTCTGGTTCGACTACGACAACGATGGCAAACTGGATCTGTTCGTCTGCCAGTTCGTAGAGTTCTCAAAAGAAAAAAATAAAGACTGTCGCACCGGCGAAGATGCCAAGCGCGGTTACTGCATTCCGCACGTCTATCGACCTACAACCAGTTGGCTGTTTCACAATAATGGCGACGGCACATTTTCGGATGTGAGCAACGCGTCCGGGATTGCAGCCCGCATGGGGAAAGCATGGGGCGTGGTGGCCACCGATATTAATAATGATGGCAGGATGGACCTGTTCGTAGCTAACGACACGGTCGCGAATTTCTTGTTTGAAAACCGCGGCAGCGGGAAATTTGACGAGATCGGAGAACCCGCCGGCATTGCCTATAGCGGCGACGGACGCCCGCGGTCCGGCATGGGAGTCGATTCAGCTGATTACGATCAGGACGGCTGGATGGACCTGTTCGTCGCCAATGTCGACCGGGAAATGTATTCGCTCTATCGCAACAATCACGACGAAAGCTTTGATGACCGGGCCGGCGCAACCGGAATCGCCAATGCCACGCGTCTCATGAGCGGGTGGGGGCTTAAATTTTTTGACTTCGACAATGACGGAAATCTGGATCTTTTCCTCGCGAACGGAAACCCGGACGATCTTATCGAACAAATCCATCCTCAGGTTAAATACCAGGAACCGCCGCTTCTCTTTCGCGGTACCGCAAAGGGATTTCAGAATATAAGCGAACAGAGTGGTCCGATTTTTTCGCAACCGCTTTCCGCACGCGGGATGGCGATTGGAGACTTTAATAACGACGGCGCAATCGACGTTCTGATCTCAGTGAATAACAGCGCGCCGGTGCTGTTGCGAAACGATGTCGGAGCACAGAACCATTGGCTCGGAATTACGCTGGTCGGTAAAAAATCGAACATCGACGCCGTTGGAGCGCGAATTACCTGGCAGGCGCAAGATCTGAAACGTAGTCGCATGAAAGTCGGCGGCGGCAGCTATCTTTCCGATCATGATCCGCGTATCGTGCTGGGGATCGGCAAGCGTACAAAGATCGATTGGCTCGAGGTGCAGTGGCCATTGCCCGGCGGCGCGACCGAGCGATTCACCGACCTGCCTGTTGATCGCTACATCACCATCGTCGAAGGTCAGGGAAAATGGAAGTAAAGCGTCACCTCGCGACGGCCCTCTGCTGCGCGGGTGCGCTGCTTATTTCCGCACTCGGAACTTCTAAACTTTTCTCAGTCCATGCGCAGAACCCTGTGCCCGCGAATTCCATCCGTTTCACTGACATCACTGCGTCGGCTGGAATCAAATTCGTTCACTTCAAAGGTAACAACGGCGTCTCCATTAACCGCGAGGAGTTTGGTCCCGGCGTTTGCGTCGCCGATTTCGACGCTGACGGTTGGCAGGACATCTATTTCGTCAATGGTCGCGATCTGTACAATCGCGGAGTTTCGGTCCGCAACGCCCTCTACCACAATAACGGCGACGGCACGTTTACCGACATCACCGACAAAGCCGGTGTGCCCGGCACCGGCTATGGACTGGGCTGCGTGTGGGGCGACTATGACAACGATGGCTTTCCCGATCTCTTCGTGACGCAATATGGCCGCAATGTTCTTTATCACAACAACGGCAATGGCACATTTACCGATGTCACTGACAAGGCGGGTGTAGCGGGAATGGAGTCAGGCTCCTTCCACAGCGGCGCAACCTTCTTCGATTACGACCGTGACGGAAGGCTTGACCTTTATGTCGGCAGTTATGTGGCGCTCGATCCTGACGGCCCGCGCTATTGCAACATCGGAAGCGTTCGCAGCAGCTGTCCGCCGAGCGCATATAAAGGAAGCTCAGACGCGTTGTACCACAATAACGGCGACGGCACTTTTACCAACGTCACTCGCGCCACAAATATTCTGCAGGCGCATGGCAAAAACCTTTCGGTCGGAGCCGCAGATTACGACGATGACGGCTGGCCCGATTTGTTTGTCGCTAACGACGGACTGGCAGCCTACCTCTATCACAATGACCATGGAAAGAGCTTTCATGAAATAGCCGCGCCCAGCGGAATGGCTTTCTCCGCCAGCGGCAGTCTCATGGCCGCAATGTGCATTTCGCTTGGCGATTACGACAACGACGGCTGGCTCGATCTTTACATTTCTGATTTTCAGGGATCGTCTGACCACCTTTGGCACAATGACGGCAAAGGCAATTTCGATGAAGTCAGCGACGAAGCAGGTATTACCGGCGCAACCCATAACGTGCTCAGTTTCGGCGGGGGCTTTATTGATTACGACAACGATGGCTGGCTCGATCTTTTTATCGCCAATGGGCATGTCTATCCGGAAATCGAACAGGCTTCTCCCGGCACCCGCTATAAGCAGGTCAACTCCGTCTTTCACAACGAAGGCCACGGCAAATTTCTTGAGACCAGCAAAGAAACCGGAGTAGCCGACCAAGCCCCGCATGCCGCGCGCGGTGTGGCTTTCGCTGACTTCGATAACGATGGATCCATTGACGTTCTGGTCGCCAACAATGGCGATCCGCCGTTATTGCTTCAAAATGGCGGCAACGGAAACCATTTCATTAATTTCAAACTGATAGGGATAAAGAGCAATCGCGATGCGATGGGATCGCGAGTTCGCGTCGTCAGTGGAGAAATTTCGCAGGTTCGAGAAATTGCCGGTGGCGGAAGTTATCTTTCGCAGAGCGACCTGCGCGCGAACTTCGGACTTGGGAAGGCGACAATCGCGCAAACCGTGGAGATCAAATGGCCGAGTGGTCAAACCCAGACCTTCCATGATGTCCCTGCCGACAAGTTTTATCTGATCACGGAAGGACAAAATGAATTGCGGCTCCAGCAGCTCGCCGGAGCCGCACGTTCGCTGAAAAAATAATTTAGCCTTTCATTGCTACCCTTTCTTTCGGTGGTCAGCGGTGTTTGATGAACGTGCCGTCCTGCAATTCGTGAAATGCTTCCTGCAACTGGTTCTGAGTATTCATGACGATTGGCCCATACCACGCCACCGGTTCTTCAATCGGCTTGCCGGAAACCAGAAGAAAACGAATACCCTCCGGCCCTGCCTGCACCACGATCTCATCCCCGCGGTCGAACAGCACCAGCGAATGGTTGCTGGCGTCGTACTCTGGCGCCACCTCAGGCTTGGCCACGTGCTCAGTTAGCACCGCGCGCGGGTCAGATGCGTCGCGGAAAGTTCCGGAACCGGCGAAAACATATGCGAACGCATTTCGCGTGATCTCGACTTTCAGGCGCTTCTTCTGCCCTGGCGGAACTGAAATGTCGATGTAATTCGGATCGGCCGCGACGTCTTCCACCGGTCCGCGTTTTCCCCAGAATTCGCCGCAAACCACCCGAACCCGTGTGCCATCATCATCAGTGATCTCCGGAATCGCGCTGGCCGGAATGTCCTGGTAGCGCGGATCAGTCATCTTAAGCGATGCAGGCAGGTTCGCCCACAACTGAAAGCCATGCATGCGTCCCTGCTGATCGCCCTTGGGCATTTCCTGATGCAGTATGCCGCTGCCGGCAGTCATCCATTGCACGTCGCCCGCAGTCATCTTGCCGTTATTGCCCAGGCTGTCGCCGTGTTCGACGGAGCCCGCCAACACATACGTAATGGTTTCGATCCCGCGATGCGGATGCCAGGGAAATCCCGCCAGATAATCCTGCGGATTCTCATTGCGAAAATCGTCCAGCAATAAAAATGGATCGAATTCCTTGGTTTTGCCGAAACCGAAGGCGCGCTGGAGCTTTACTCCGGCGCCTTCGATGGTCGACTTAGTTTGAATAATCTCTCTAACCGGTCGGAGAGACATATGCTTCCTCCTTCTGGGCCGCGCACACTTTTTCGATGTATGACTGCGGCCAACGATTCAGGCCTTCACGAACTGAACGTCGAGCGTGATGGTGACCTCATCACCGACGAGAATGCCACCAGTCTCGAGAGCGGTGTTCCAGGTC
>JBOGLH010000088.1:0-13990 GCA_050746025.1 Terriglobales bacterium
CCGCTTCCCCGCCGATGAAGAACCACTGCATCGGCCCGCCCAAGGAATTGCTGGGCGGAGCCTTTGAAATCTTCAGTGGCAGGGTTCAGAACAGAAATATAAACATCTGGCTGAATGAATTTCAAAATGCTGTTCGATTCCAGAATCGCATTCTCCGCGTCATTCAATCTGCGTTGGATGGCAGGCATCGCCCTTGCCAGTTCGCCCTGAGCGGTGCGTACCCAAAAAGCCCGTTGCGCTCCGGCAAGCACAAAACGAGAGCTGTCAGTTTTACCCGAAGTATCTTTCTCTTCGGTTATCGCCCAAGCGTGGTCAGCGGTTTCACATTGGCAGGGTTTGCCATTGAGCGAACACCTGCCATGTCCAAATTGCGTGAGCTTGAATGCGGTCCAGTTGTAGGCGGGCAACTTCGCGATCAACCCGGCAACCACGCTGGTTTTGCCGACATTCCGCGAGTGCCCGCCGATGACAACGATCGCCATTATTCCTTCTTGCCCAATCGCGCCAGGCTAGCCAGACTTCGCAGATACTCCCGCAGCGGCTTGGCTGGAGTTCCCCAGAACGCAATCCCCTTGCCACGCAAAATCTTCTTCGGCAATACTCCGGCCTGTCCGCCAAGTAGCACGCCCTCTTGGATGCGCGCATGCTCGCCGACGCCCACCTGCCCACCAATCACCACTTGATTTTCTATGGTGATGCTTCCCGAAAATCCAGCCTGTGCCGCTATGATCACGTCCTCGCCGAACCGGCAATTGTGTCCGATGTGCACGAGATTATCGATCTTCGTTCCGCGTCCAATACGCGTTGTTTCCAGCGCGCCGCGATCGATGGTCGTGTTCGACCCGATCTCAACGTCGTCTTCGATTTCAAGCTTTCCAATCTGCGGAAACTTCTCGTGGCGACCGCTCTTAGGATCGCGAACATAACCAAACCCGTCGCTGCCGAGCACCGCCCCGGCATGCACAATCACGCGATCACCAAGTCGTGACCCCGGGTAAATCGTCACATTCGGATAAATCTCGCAATCGACGCCGAATTCTACGCCGTCCCCTATCACGCACCCGGCGCCGATATTGGTGCGTTCCCCGATGACCGCTCGTCCGACTACGGCATTTGCGCCGACAGAAACGCCCTTAGTAACCTCCGCTGATGCATCAATTACCGCGCTGGGATGAATGCCCGTCGAACGCGCGGCGTTTCCTCGCAGCAAATTTGCAACCCTCGCAAAAGCCAGTCGGGAATTAGGCGCGATCAATAGCGGCTTCGTGGTTTGCGCCTTTTCGACGAAACTGCCGGCAATCACACCCGAAGCGTTCGATTTGAGTGCGGCTGCAAGATTCTCTTCATCTTCGGCGAAGACGATGTCACCTTCGCTCGCGCTGCCGACGCTGGCAACTCGATTGATCTCGAGGCTTCCGTCTCCCACGACCCGAGCGCCAATTCTCTCCGCCAGTTCTTTGACCTTCATCGTCTTTGTTGTATACGTTTGCGGTGCGAAAGAAAAGCGAGCTCTCAGAATGCCGCAATGTCTTGTCATCGCAGATTTCACCGCAAAGAATGAAGCAAATTGGTTTTCTTCGTGGACCTTGGTGTCCTTCGTGGTTAATGCTCTTTCGTCGCGCGCGTTCCATTCGCTTGTGCTTAAATTGCACTTCATGAAAATTGTCGCCGTCATTCCCGCCCGGCTTGCATCCACGCGGCTACCACGCAAAATGCTTCGAGAAATAAAAGGTAGGCCGCTAGCGGTCTGGGTCTACCAGGCCGTTCGCTCTTCAACTCTGCTCGACGACGTCATCATTGCCACCGACTCCGACGAAATTCTCGCGGCCTGCAAAAAGCACTCTTGCAAGGCCCGCATGACCTCGGACAAGCATCGCAGCGGGACCGAACGCGTGCACGAAATTTCGCAATCGATTCCAGCGGATGTTTATATTAACGTGCAAGGCGACGAGCCCATGATTCGGGCTGCTCACATCGAGGCCCTGGCCGCCTTGATGGAAAATCCCGACATCCCGGTCGGAACCTTGAAAACTCCTGCCTCATCAGACGACATCGCTAATCCGAATGCAGTAAAGGTTGTGGCAGACATAAACCAGCGCGCTCTTTATTTTTCACGCTCCACCATCCCCCATGACCGCGACGCCTCTCATCCCAAATATTTCAAGCATCTTGGGATATACGCCTATCGCAAACCATTCCTGGATAAATTTGTGACCCTGCCCGAATCAACCCTTGAGCGCGCCGAACGTCTCGAGCAGTTGCGCTTTCTGGAAAATGGAATCCCAATCTACGTGGCGGAAACTGCTTATGACAGCATTGGCGTGGATACGGAAGAAGATTTCCAGCGGGTAATGAAATTGCTCTCGGCTGGTAATTAAGCCGCTAATTGACGGCGTGCTCTTTTTTCCAGGCTTCCGCAGCGCCGACTCTACGCGCGATTGCTGGATGTGAATGAAACCACCATTCCACCCAACGCGATGGTGTCCTCTCAGCGAGGTTCTGGTCCGCCAGCTTATTCATCGAAGAAATAAAGGGCTCGGGAGCGGCAATGTTTGATAGCGCATACCGGTCAGCCTGACGCTCATGAAATCTCGACAGCCCATTCAGCGCCTGCATCAGCACAAACGAGAGCACCGTAAAAGTAAGTACCAGCAACGGCAGGTTCGCAAAATCCGACAGCGATTCGAAAATGTGCCAGCGATTGATTGCGTAGTGCAACGTCCAGTTCGCCGCCCAGAAGCCAATGAATGTCACTGCCGCCTGCACGCCAATGCTCTTGAGAATATGCTTGTGAACGTGATGCCCGAGCTCATGCGCCAGCACCGCTTCAATCTCATCCGGCGAATAATTCTCGAGCAGCGTGTCAGCCAGAATGATGCGCCGTGTCGCTCCCAGCCCGGTTAGCGCGGCATTCGCCTTCTTGCTCTTTTCCGAAAGGTGCCATTTGTACACGCCGCGGATCCGCGTTCCGGCCCGCTCACCAAGCCGCACCAGGCGCAGCTTCAAATCTTCATCATGCAGCGGCTCGAACTTATAGAAGATCGGAAACAGCACGACTGGCGCCAACTGTGCCATAAGGACAGCAATTGCCAGAAAACCGATCCACGCCACCAACCACCAATGCGCCGGGAAATCGCGGATGATCAGATATAGCAATTCAACCAGCCCCGCGCCTAATATCGCAGTCAGCAGCAGGCCTTTGACTTCATCCCAAATCCAGGCCCGCAACCTTTGATTCGAAAGGTGGTATTGATGCTCGACGCGGAAGCCGTAATAATCGAGGCCCAGCGAAACCGCCTTGCTCACTGCGATCAACATCAGCACATAAAGAAAAAGTGCGAGCGCGTAAGTTTGCGCTCCGGCATGCCATGCCAAATCGCGCAGCCACGCCGTCCAACCCGTGATTAGCAACACCACCAGTAACCCCAGCCCGAGCAGGAATTCGCTCACGCCAACCCGCCGCCTGATCTGGTTGTACTTGCGCGCCTCTGCGGAATCGGGAGGCTGGACTGTGCCCGGAGAAACCATGGCCTTGATTATTGCATTGCCAGGCAACGGGCGCGAGGTACGAAAGAGAACTCGAGGATTGTACTAAGCGGACCGCACGAAGTCTTCGCCTGTGCCCAATATTTCGTCTACCAGTTGCCGCGAAGCCGCTTCCGCATAGACCCGCAATAACGGCTCCGTGCCCGAAGCGCGAAACAGGATCCACGCTTCGGCGCCATTCCCGTCCGTCGGCGCATCAAGAAAGAACTTGATCCCATCGAGTCCTTCTTTTTTGACGACACCATACTTGCCGAGCCGTCTGGTCGATTCTGACTTCGCGCGTTCGATGGCGCCGAATTTCATATCGTCGTTGATATGTAAATCGCGACGCCCATAAAAATGCGGCCCATATTCTTTCTGCAACGAACTCACCAGTTCACCAAGAGGTTTTTGCTCTTCCGCCAAAACGTTCGCCAGCAGCAGGGAATTCAGGATACCGTCACGCTCCGGAAGATACCGTGAATATCCGATTCCGCCTGACTCTTCTCCGCCGATCACAATTTCGCGGTCCATCATCAGGTCGGCAATGTGCTTGAACCCGATCGAGCACTCATTCAGCTTACGTCCGTGTTTGGTCGCGATTCGATCAAGCATGCGCGTGGTGTTGAACGCGCGCACAACTTCGCCGGGCCATTGCTTACGCCGTAATATCCAATCCAGCAGCACTGAAAAGATTTTGTGCGAATCCACAAAGCTGCCCTCTTCCGCTACCGCGCCGATCCGATCGGCGTCACCGTCGGTTGCAAAGCCAGCATGACAGTGCTCGCGCACCACCGTCTCCTGCAGCATGCGCACATGCGGCTCAATCGGCTCAGGATTAATATCCGGAAAAAGAGGATTGACCTCCTGCCGGATCGCGACAAACTCGATTCCATGTTCTTGAAATATTTGTGCGAGAATGCCGGTCCCTGAACCGTACATGGAATCCACGGCGAACTTAAATTTGGCTTTCGCAATTAGGTCCAGATCAGCAAATTTGCAGATTGCTCGGATGTAAGCGGGTTTCAGGTCGACTTCCTCGATGCTTGCTTGTTTGCCGTTCGGCGAAGCTCCGGCCGCGGTTTCCTGCTCGATCACTCTCATGATCGCCGGAGTCGCTGATCCGCCAAACTTTGCTTTGAACTTCACGCCATTCCAGTTCCATGGATTATGGCTGGAAGTGATCACCACCCCTCCGGCAGCGCCCCTGGTCTTTACCGCAAACGAGATTGCCGGAGTGGGAGAGTAATCGCTGGCCAGCTTGATCGGAATTCCTGCGCCCGCGAGAACTTCGGCGGCAGCGCGCGCAAATCGCGGCGATCCGAAACGCGTGTCGTAGCCCACGATCAATCCACGTGATGGATCTTCGTGCTTCAAAACATACGACGCGATGGCGCCCGCAACCCGGCGCACGTTATCGAAGGTGAAATCGTCAGCGATAACTGCGCGCCAGCCATCGGTGCCGAATTTGATGGGAGTCCTCGGCCGTCGGTCATCGATCTTTGGCATTTTCGTTCTGATGCCTTCTGTCTGTAGTTCGTTAGCGATAACTTCGATGCCCGTTGTCGCAGCTTCGATAGTCGGATTGGCCGACGACCGCCTTTTCACACCAGCTTCTTCAACTTCTTCTCATCCAGGAACTTCACAACCTTGCCCACATCCTGCGAGTTGGCCCGAGTAGTAACCAGCAACGCATCTTCGGTCTCGACTACGACGACGTCATTGACACCAACCACCGCCACAAATTTCTTCGGCGAGTGAACATAGTTGCCGCTTGCGTTCAGCGTAAAAATGCCGTCCGACGAAACCAGATTACCGTCTGCCACAGTGCTTTTGCCCAGGTGATGCTCGTGCAACGCAGTCCACGAGCCCAAATCGTTCCATCCGAAGTCGGCGCGCAGGCAGAAAATATTCGACTCCTGCTCGCCCTTCGCCGAACGCGGCTCAAGCACCGCGTAATCCACGCTGATGTCCTCGCACTTCGGATACAGCCGCTTAAACGTCGCGGCAAATTTGCGGGTGCCAAAGTCCGCAGCGATTTTTTCGAGCAGCGCGGCGGTTTTAGGCAGATGCTCGGTCAAAGCATTGGTCAGTGTCTTCGCGCTCCACAGAAACATGCCGCTGTTCCAATAAAAATTCCCCGAGCGCACAAATTCTGCTGCGCGGTCAGCATTCGGCTTTTCGGTGAAACGCAGCACGTGACGGGCATTTCCCGAAGCCAGCGATCCCGCCTCGATGTAGCCGTAACCGGTTTCGGAGCGCGACGGTTCAATGCCCAACACCACGATGTTTTCCCCGGCGGCGGCAATTTCGATGCCCTAACTCAGGATTTCACGAAAGCGCACTTCATTCGCGACCACATGGTCAGAAGGAAAAAGCCCGACGACCGCACTTGGATTCTCCCGCCGCAGAATAAACGCTGCCAATCCAATTGCAGGCGCAGTGTTGCGTCCCATCGGCTCGGCCATGATGTGCTCGGGTTTCAGGTTCTTCAACTGCCGCAAAATCTCGGGGCGCAGGTCTTCGTTGGTTATGATCCAGAATTGTTTGGCTGCGACCAGCGGCAACAGTCGCGCAACCGTCTGCTGGATCATGGTCTCGTCACCGTCGAGAGCCAATAACTGTTTGGCGCGCTTTTTCCGGCTAAGCGGCCAGAAGCGAGTGCCGCGCCCTCCGGCAAGAATCACGGGATAGAAGTTGGCTGGCATCAGAAAGGCATTGCAGATTGTAGATTGAAGATTTTAGATTTCACTTCGAATTGCTCCCTAGCGTCTAATCGCGATCCTTAATCTGCTATCTAAAATCTGCAATCTTCAATCAATATACGTTTGCGGCGCAGGCATGGTCTTTCCCGGAACGTATGAACGCAACAACTGTGCTTCGCCCTCCGGCTGAACCTTGAAGTGTCGGAGGCTCGCCGGGATGACAACCGCGTCTCCCTTGCCGAATTTGACTTCTTCGCATCCTGCAGCCACGAGCCTCCCCGAACCATCGACCACAACCAGAATCTGCGCTGAACTCTTGCCGTCGGCTGAGAAATCAAACCTGTGCTCGCCATGCAATTCAACTCGTTCAACCGAAAAATAAGGCGACTCCACCAACGGCAGCACGCGGTTCCCATTCATTGCAGTTTTTGAAAACTCACGCCGCTTCACCTTTCCCGACCCAACCTGCTCTTTAATGACTCGCAATCCATGTTCGAGATGCAGTTCTCGCGGTCGGCCATAGTCATAAAGGCGAAAAGTGGTGTCCGATTGTTGCTGCGTCTCCACAATAATCGAGCCCGGCCCCAGCGTATGGACCGTCCCGCCGGCAACGTAAATCATGTCTCCGGCCGCAACTTTTACCCAATTGAGCAATCCCTCCGCGCGGTTTTCATGGATCGCCTTCTCAAACTGCGCACGCGTCGTTCCATTTTTCAGGCCTAGTCCAATTTCGGCTTCTGGCGTGGCATGTGCCACGTACCAGCACTCGGTCTTGCCCCACGGCTGCCCAATGGCGCGAGCATCGTCGTCATCGGGATGCACCTGGACCGACAGCTTCTCGTGCGGAAATAAAAATTTCGCCAGCAGCGGAAAGCGGCTTTCGTTGGCTGGCGCATCCCCAACCAGTTCCCGTCTATATAGCGATGCCAGCTCAGCCAGTGACTTTCCCGCGAGCGCGCCGTTCTGTATTTGGCAATGGTCGCCAGTAAGCCACGACTCGCCGATCTTCTCCTCGAATCGCCGCGGATAGATGGGTGAAAGGTCGAGCATCCCCCAGGGCCGCGGATCGAACAACGGCTGCATTAATAATGGATAGAGGTCGCTCATTCTCTGTCGTGTTGCTCAGAATTAGAAGCCGAACCGAGCAGAGAGGCTGCCCGTCACACGGAAAGATTGAAGCCTTCGCGTACTCCCGTCACTTGGAACCTGAAGCGCGTGAACAAATTTGTCGGGTTTGCAACCGAACTGAAGCTCTGCCCTGGAGCAGAGCCTCCGCTCACAGCGATTCTACGAAGCCTTTGATCCGTTCTAGCCCGCGATCCAGTTCCTTTTTCGAAGTCGCATAGGAAAGCCGTATGTGCTCTTGTGTACCAAATCCCTCGCCGGGAACGCTGGCCACGTGGGCCTCGTGCAACAGTTTTCGCGCGAACTCAGCCGGCGAATTCAGTCCTTTTCTGCCAAGAAATGCAGAAATGTTCGGATAGACATAGAACGCACCTTCCGGCCGGGCACATTTGAACCCCTTGATCTTGCCCAATCCGGTCAGTACGTGATCGCGGAGGAGGATGTATTCCTTCCGCATCTCGGCCACGCAATCCTGCGAGCCATTGAGCGCTGCCACCGCCGCTTTCTGCACGATCGACGTGGGGTTCGATGTCGACTGGCTCTGCAACTTCTGCATGGCGGCGATCACCGCAGCGGGCGCCAGCGCGTATCCCATGCGCCATCCCGTCATGGCATAGGTCTTCGAGAGTGATCCCACCACAACCATGCGATCGCGATAATCGTTTAGCGATCCCACCGAAAACTCGCGCCCGGTGTAGTTGAGATACACGTAGCACTCATCGGAAATCACCCAGATGCCGCGCTCCGCCGCGAACCGCACCACTTCTGTCATGTCCTCGGGCGACATTACTGCTCCCGAGGGATTCGAAGGTGAATTCAAAATTATGAGTTTGGTGCGCGGCGTGACCAGGCGCGAAACCATTTCCGCAGTCACTCGGAAGCCAGCGGCTTCGTCGCTTTGCAGCAGCACGCAGTTGCCGCCGGCATAGCGCACAATGTCTTTGAATGAAACCCAGTACGGCACCGGCAGGATGACCTCGTCTCCGTGATCGACCAGCACCTGAATGGCATTGAACAGCACATGCTTGCCGCCGACCGAGGCCATCGTCTCCTCGCGCTTGTAGCGGGATCCGAAATCTTTGCCATGGCGCTGCAGGATCGCCTCCTTCAACTCCACCGTGCCGCCGACCGCGGTGTAGCGCGTGAAGTTCCCGTTGATTGCAGCAATCGCAGCGTCCTTAATATGCTGCGGAGTCGAGAAGTGCGGTTCACCCACGCTCATGTCAACCACATCAACGCCGGATTGCCGCAGCTTCTCGGCTTCAGCCACCACGGCCATGGTGGCCGAAGGCTCAATGCGGTTGATTCGCTCAGCAACTTTCAACGTGGTCGGAACTGCCGTAAGTGTGCTCATGCTTTGCCTGCCTTGGTTTTTCGAGTTTGAAGCTTGTAAGCGGGATCAAGTTTAGCATTGAGCCGCTGTTCCACAATTTCCGGCACCAGTTCGCTGATGTCGCCGCCCAGCCGCGCCACTTCCCTTACCAGCCGCGAGCTGACGTACGAATACTGTTCGGCGGGCATCATGAAAACTGTCTCCAGCTCCGGTCGCAGCTTTCGGTTCATCAACGCCATCTGCAACTCGTATTCGTAATCGCTCAGCGCCCGAATGCCGCGCAAGACCGCGCCCGCCTTCACCCTGGCCGCGTAGTCGACCGTGAGTCCGTCAAACGTATCCACCCGCACATTCTTGAAGCCGCCAGTCAAATCTTCCAGCATGGTGCGCCGTTCGCCGATGCTGAACAGCGGGGTCTTGTCCGCATTCCTGAGGATTGCAACCACCAGTTCCTCAAAAATATGGCTGCCGCGCTCGATCAGGTCCAAGTGCCCGTTCGTCGGAGGATCAAACGACCCAGGATAGATGGCAGTAACTTTCTTCAATAAGCCTCTGATGTTTGAACGGGTCCAGCCCTCAGATCGCACCGAGCCCTACTATACCTGTCATTCCGAGCGCAGCATGATTTTGCGAAGCAGAAATCATGCGCAGTCGAGGAGCCTGCTTTTCGCTTTTCCACGTCGAAACAGGGCAGGGCAAAGATGTTCTGATTTTATTAGGCAGCATAAGCAAATAGCAATTACATCGTAGTCTGCCGCCTGGGTATATGCGCATTACGGTTATCATGTGATCGATCACGAGTTTCGTGTGCCACTCCCAAGGCAGCATTTGAAATATGACAGACACTTTCACAAAAACGCAGCGGAGTCAGATCATGCGGGCCGTGCGGTCAAGAGGAACCGAGGCAGAGAAGAATTGCGAGCGCTTGCTCCGAACTCTAAAGCTTTCTTTTCGGCGGCATGTCGCATACCTGCCGGGAAAGCCGGACTTTCTCCTGAAGAGTTCGAGGGTCGCTGTTTTTGTGAACGGTTGTTTCTGGCACGCACACAAGAGCTGCAAGAACGCCGCCCTACCGAGATCGAACGTCGATTATTGGATACATAAAATAGAGGGGAATCGCAGGCGAGATCGCCGGGCCGCAGATGCACTTAGGAAGGCTGGCTGGCGTACTGCAGTGATCTGGGAATGCAAGTTGAAAAACCCGGAGTCAATCGCGAACCGATTGCTGAGGCTCGCGACTGCCGGCCGAAAGCGGAAAAAATTGCGATAACACGTGCTCGGCAATCCAACTTATGACGGGGACGCAAACCGCATCTCCGAAACCCCACAGGGCCTCGTTGCGATCCACAGTAATGGGGTAATCTGGGCAGCCTTGCAGCCGAGCGTATTCTCTTGGGTTCATCCAACGCATTCGGATTTTTCCCTCACCGGCAATAAAAACGATCTGCTTGCTGCTTCCACCTCGCGGGGTGCGAAGGCAACCCGCCAAACCATCGGTGCGAATCTCCGATCGCGCTCTTCCCTCGCGCACACGACGATAGATCGTTCCAACACTGAGTTGCTCCGCGTTCTTCAGTTCTCGAATCCGTATTGCGTGTCTTGGGTGCATCTCAGCTATATGCTTCTTAATACGCCAATCCTGCCACCAATCCTCAGAGTCATTGATGTCGATGTACTTGTAAAGGGTACGATTAACTGCTGGCGGTGACGGCAGAAACAAAGGAACCCAATCAGTTTTAAGTCTTGTCGTACTCAGGCTTCTGAGCAATGTTGCCGGTCGCAATGCGCTCTCCAATAATTCTGGGCTCTCCCAGAGAGCGTTCTGCGAAAAAACGTGCTGCTGATCCGTCCGGCTCGGGATCAGGTGCTCTTGGAATCCCACTATGAACAGGCGCGGACGACTCTGTGGAACAAAGTATTTTGCATCCACAACGAATGCGTCCAAGAAATAGCCAAGCTTCGCAAGTTGCTGGAGAGCGATTCGAAAGAACTTGCCCTCGTACGAACTCAAAAACCCGATCACGTTCTCAACTAAGACGGCCTTCGGCGCTCGCCCCTGATCCCGCAGCTTCTTCATGACTTTGATAAAGCCGTAAAACGCGCCAGATTGGTCGCCTGAGAGTCCCTTCAAATTGCCTGCGAGAGAGAGATCAACGCATGGAAACGATGCGGTCGCGAGATCCACTGGGCGGGCGGGAATTCTGCCGAGGATTCTCTCAGTATTCCATACATCTTCGACGTGATAATAATCTGCCAATCCGAAACAAGCTTCATACATGCGTTTCTTTTTGGGCTCAATATCGTTTGCATAGACAGATTGCCAGCCGCGCGAACTCAAGCCTAGATGGGTGAGGCCAATGCCGACGAAAAATTCTATGCAGGTAAGCTGATCAGAAGTCGGGCGCTCGACAGCATCGATGAAGTACGGCTCGTTGAGAATAGCTGTAGCAGCGACCATCGGATTAGACCGAACATAGCACGATGCTCCTGTGGGAATCTACATCACAAACAGGCCGGGGTGCCCTTCGTGCTGACAGGCCACGGGAAGAACCATTTCCGTCAACAACCGAAACCGCATGCATACGCAATAATCGCACGAGTGCCAAATGTCGGCGATCCAGCAATATCGTCAAAGGCAAATGAAAAAATTAAGTGACGCTATAGGCGTGTATGTGCTCTGCGATCTTGACGGAACACCGGTCTACGTCGGGCAAAGCGAAAAAGGAATACGAGGAAGAGCACGCCGGCACCTTACTTCTGCGAGATCTGACATCATCGCTAACAGACAAGTAGACCCATGGGAAATCTGCTACGTGCAGGCATACCCAACAAAAAGCGAAGCGGACATTCCCGTACTTGAGGCAAGCCTCTTTCAAAGATTTAATTCTCAAAAACCGCTCATGAACGGTTCGGTTCCAGTCGCAAAAGAGCCCCTGCTGAAAAAGCTGCCTCCGCCTGCTGAGGTCGTGCAAATTATGCCCGATGACGAAATCAAGGTTCGTAAAGATCCGTCACTGCGATTACCTCGACAGATTGAGCATATAGGCAGACTTGTCGATCATATCCTGACAGTGAAGGACAGCCCACAGCTTCGCCGGTCCCTTGCCGCGCATTTTGAACGTCTGGATGAATATCGCCGTGCTTTCCTGGAGGCCGGTGCACCGGTCACCCGGCGCGCCGGGGAAGAAGAAGTCGAAGACGAATAAGACTGTGACGCTGCCGAAATTGTCACAGCGTTCTTTACGAAATGTGGAATTTCACAAGTATTCGAACCCTCTATCGAGTCCACGTCGATTATCTTACCGTGGAGCGTCTTACCGTCTTGCCGCTACTTTCCCGTCCGTCCCCGTGGGCGCCATAGTCGTGACTTTGGTGGTCCCTTGGCCTGCTCCCTGCGCCGCGCCCTGAGCTTGGGCCGCGGCCACTGGTTGCGAAGGGATTAATCCCAGTGCCTTGCGTACTTCGGTTTCCAGCTTGGCCATCAAGTCTTTATTGTCTTTCAAGAACTGGCGGGCGTTCTCACGTCCTTGGCCGATGCGTTCACCCTTGTAGCTATACCAGGAGCCAGACTTCTCCAGGATATTTTGGTTCGCCGCCAAGTCGAGCAGATCGCCCTCGCGCGAAATCCCCTCCCCATAAAGTATGTCGAATTCTGATTCGCGGAATGGAGCCGCCACTTTGTTCTTGACGATTTTGACCTTGGTGCGGGAGCCGATGACCACGTCGCCTTCTTTGATTGCGGCGATGCGGCGAATGTCCACGCGAACCGAAGCGTAGAACTTGAGAGCACGGCCGCCAGTGGTGGTTTCGGGGTTGCCGAACATGACGCCAATTTTTTCGCGAATCTGGTTAATAAAGATCAGGCACGTGCGCGACTTTGAAACCGTTCCCGTCAGCTTGCGTAATGCCTGCGACATCAACCGCGCCTGCAGGCCCATGTGGCTGTCGCCCATCTCGCCGTCGAGCTCGGCCTTGGGTACCAGCGCGGCGACAGAATCGACCACCAAAACATCAATCGCGCCCGAGCGCACCAGGGCTTCGGTGATTTCAAGCGCCTGCTCGCCGTAATCCGGCTGTGAGACCAGAAGGTTGTCCACGTCCACGCCGAGCTTTTTCGCGTAACCGGGATCGAGCGCGTGCTCGGCATCGACAAACGCCGCCATACCACCCTGGGCTTGAGCTTGCGCGATTACCTGCAACGCAATTGTCGTTTTGCCTGACGATTCCGGGCCAAAGATTTCCACCACGCGTCCGCGCGGAACTCCACCTACACCGAGGGCGGCGTCAAATGAAATTGCGCCAGTCGAGATCACGGAAATCGGGACGATGGCCTCCTTCGATCCCAGGCGCATGATAGAGCCTTTTCCGAATTGCTTTTCGATCTGCGCAAATGCCAGATCAATTGCCCGCGCCCGCTCGTCGGCCATGGATACGTCTCCTGTGAGAACCACAAATTTGAGATTACGGCTGGAGTATACAGCCTGGATAAGGCGAATAAAAGGCGAATCTAAAAATATTAGTGGAAAAGTTCCCGAAAATGAACTGGATGGCATCAAGTCCGGGCTAGAGTACGATGATCTTCGATCCAATGCGTCGTGTGGCAATCATTTGCGGTCTTCTACTATGCACAGCTTTCGCAGTAGCCAGCTGGGTGCACGACATCGTCCGCGATGCAGGAAATCCCAAGCGCCTTGAAGGCGTGGTCATGGATAATACTGGGGCGCCAATTCCCTGGGTTGAGGTTGAAGTCTACGACCATCCTGAGCTGTGGGACGAAGCCTCACTCAGCGTTGTCGCAATCCGGGTCAAGCAAAAGAAGATTGCATCCGTCACTGCCGACGAGAACGGTCATTTCAGAATTCGCCACTTGCATAAGGGTTCCTACGAAGTACAGTTTACGAGGATGGGTTGGAGCATACTCTCCGTGCTGCTCAAAGTTGATCCGCACGGAGAAAAATTGTGCGCCGAACTCCAGATCAGCGGCGGCGGCGCAGGAGAGAGCAGAGTGCACCCGTGTCACTGATCCGACCAATTGTTCAGCCTCTCAACCGTGCTACAATTACCCACTCTTAAACCGCTTTTCCTCCGTTCTTAGTCGTAAAATTCTCGAGAGCGGAGGTTGGGTCTGTTAAGCTTTTCCCGCTTTGTAAACTGACTACCGTGTCTCCCAATTCTCCCAAACCCATTACTTACGCCGACGCGGGCGTGAACATCGATCAGGCCAATCGCACCAAGCAGCGCATTAAGTATTTAGCCCATAAAACTTTCACTAAAGGTGTGCTCAGCGAGATCGGCGGCTTCG
>JBOGLH010000089.1:0-29641 GCA_050746025.1 Terriglobales bacterium
ATACCTTCGCTACTTTGGGGTGGATTGACCTTTGATTATAGGACGAGGTATGGCAAGGGCAGCAGGTCACTTTAGTCACTATGCCGCCGACTAGCGAAGATCATTAACCACGAAGGACACGGGTTCACGAAGGAGAACCTATATCATTCTTTGACCAGCGGCAGTTCGATAAAGCTTTCCTCCCCGGATGCGTGATAAATCCGCTGCGTGGCCTTTTTATAGTTCTCAGGCTTGGCCCAGAAAATCGAAGGCACGTAGGTCTGCGGATTGCGGTCGTACAAGGGGAACCAGCTTGACTGGACCTGCACCATAATGCGGTGACCCGGCAGAAAGACGTGGTTTGCCGTGGGCAGCGCGAAACGGTAAAGCAAAGGCTTGTCTGGGGTAATCGCTTTAGGATTTTCCAGGCTTTCGCGGTAACGCCCACGAAAGATGTCGGCAGAAATCATGAGTTGATAGCCGCCCATTTGCTCGTCACTGGCGAGCTCATCAGGATAGACATCGATTAACTTCACTACCCAATCGGAGTCGGTGCCGCTGGTCGAAGCCACTAGGTTCGCCATAGGCTGGCCACTGATCTTGACTGGCTCGGTCAGGACATCGGAAGTAAAAGCTACGACGTCGGGCCTCCCGGAAGCTTCACGCTGATCGTCCACCAGCCACTCCGGCCAGGTAAAACGTCCGGTGTACCCTACCGGCTGGCTGGGCCGCGCACGGTAAGGCACGGGCTTGGCGGGATCAGATACATACTCATCGTAGGCAGAGTCACCGCGCTTAGGCTCGGAGAAACTCAGTTTCAAATTGCCGTTGAGATAGAGAGGAGTTGGTTTTGGCGCGCAACCGCTTTCGCATCCGGCCGGCCACGCGGGAAGGTGTTCCCAGACGTTAGTGCCGGTTTCAAAAGCGGTGACCGGCGCAATGTTCAGTTTCGGGGCGTCATCTTTCAGGAAGTGGTCGAGGAATGGGAGAAGAATCTTCATTCGGAAGTAGAGCCCAGTGTCACTGTTGAACTTGATGGCGCCGAGCGAACTACCGTCTTCGATTTCCTGGCCGTGATGCCATGGTCCAATGACCAGAAAAACCTTGTCGTTATTTACGTCTTTGGGTTTGATGGCCTTGTAAACTGCGGGCGCGCCGTAGATGTCTTCCTGGTCCCAGAGACTATCAACCAGCATGACCGGAACTTTTAACGGCTGCTCTGCCAGGATCTTGTCCATGGCCTGGTCCTGCCAGAAGGAGTCGTAAGCCGGATGCGCGATCAGCTTTCGCCAAAATCCAACCTGGTCGAGGCCGTGAGTACGGCCGATTTCACCCGCCGAGCCTTCCATGTATAAATCGTAATCGTCAAAATGATCGGTCCACCACTTCGCGTCATTCTTGCGGGTAGCTTCCTGCTCATAGATGTAGGGCATGTTCTGCTGACGAAATGCACCGTTGTGAAACCAGTCATCGCCCATCCAGCCATCGACCATGGGATTCATGGGAACCGAAACTTTGAGCGCAGGATGCGGATTGATCAAGGCCATCAGGGGCAGAAAGCCGTCGTAGGAAATGCCAAGTATGCCGACCTTGCCATTGCTCTCAGGTATGTTTTTCACGAGCCAATCGATGGTGTCGTAAGTGTCGGTGGCGTGATCGACCGGGGTTGGATTGAGTGGACCGTGCAACGGGCGATTCATCACGTAATCACCCTCGGAGTGGTACTTGCCGCGCACGTCCTGTACCACGCGGATGTAGCCACCCTTGACGATTACCTCGGTCGCGTTGTCATAGCCCCAAAGCTCGGGACCGAGATGGGAGCTGGCGTTGTGGCTGGTGAGGGCGTCGGCGTCATAGGGCGTGCGAGTCAGCAGGATTGGCGCATGATTCGCGCCTTTGGGGACCAGAATGACGGTATGCAGCTTCACGCCGTCCCGCATGGGAATCATCACTTCGCGGCGCGTGTAGTCCCATGTAGACGAATTGGGCTGGAAGTGCTCGGGAGTTTCGCTGGGATAGTCAGGATACTTAGCTTGAGCGGACTGAGCAACCGACAGATTGCACAACGTAGCGATTGCGAAGAAATACGATATCAATGCGCAGCGACGGCGAACGAGTCTCATGAACCCTCGTTTGAAAAAATTGATTTGGGAACCGAGGAATTATAGACGACAAGAACGTTCGGCGCTTCAGCAACCTTTAACAGAGCGACCGTCTAGTGCTTAGTCTCCATCGCTGCATCCTTCACGCTAACGTTGCAGGTAGGATTCTGCAGACATTTGCGGAAAGCGGGCACAACAAGAGCCTGCTCCACCGACGGAGTGTTTAACCTAGCCAGGACTTGTTCGATATGGCGGGCTCCGGAAAAATATCCCGTCATGCGGTAAGCGTTGGCCAGTCGCTCCAGAGAAAGCGGGCTGTTGCCGTCTTCTTCCAAATGAGGAATGGCCTCTTTGTATTTCGCTTCATAACACAAGTGCGCGCCCAGCGCTCCGTTAAAGGCGCCGTCGATGATTTTGTCGTCCGAGTTCAGCGCCAACTGAGCAAGCTTTGCAATCGCAGAATCTGCCGCTAGGGAATCGCCTGCTTTGATTGCTATTTCTACGCGGGTGCGCAGAACCTGAGCGGCCTCCTGCTCAGCGTTCATTGCCGAGACATTGTTGCCTTCGCGAACAGCGCTTTCGGCTTTGCGCAACAGCTCCATGCCTCGCCGCTTCTCGGGTTGATACATAGCCATTTGACGATAGGTTTCGGCTTCCACCTGGCTCATGTGCCGAGTATGTGCGTAATCGACAATCGCCTGCATCGCCTTGTCCGCGGCTGGCAGATTGCCTTCATATATGTAAGTAGTTGCTTCTCGTGTTCGCCACTGAATACGGTCGAGTTCACCCAAAGAAGGAAATTTCTGGAATGCGGTCTCGTATTCTCGTCGAGCGCGCTCTTCGTTGCCTATCAACAAATAGGTGTCTGCAATACCGAACTGTGACGAGTAGAACTGCGGGTTAATGCTGAGCGCAACCCGGTAGTGGTCAATGGCGACGGTGTAGTAGCCCGCCATGCGCAGAATTTCAGCATAGGAATCCTGGGGATTGGGATCATTGGGCATCAAGGCGACGAACTTGTCCATCAATGAAAACGCTTTGCTGAAGTGCCGCATGTTGGCATAGGTGTAAGCGGCACTATTAATCAGGCCTGGCGAATCGGCGAGTCCGGAGTTCTCGAAAACAGCTGCCGCACGTTCGTATTGAGTCTGCTGCATCAGCCATGAATTGGCCAGGAACACCAGCCATCGGTCGTGGGGATATTTGTGCAGCACCTCGTTCATGTTGGTGATGGCAGGAATTAATTTGTGGTCGGCCGCGTCCTGGAACCACTCGATCACAATTTGCTCAGAAGCATTCGCGTGTCCACGATTGGCGAAAGCCTGATTCTGTTCTCGGACTTGCTCGGCAGGATCAAGGCTGATCTGTGCCAGCATTTCGTGTCCCATCGCGAACTCAGGTTCGATCTTTACCACCTTGCGCAACACATCGATGGCCTTAGCCTGCTCGCCCTGATCGGAGTCCAAAACCCAGGCCTGATCCAGCAGGCGGCGCACTTGCGCGGAGTTAGTGCTTAGCGGCAGCACGTCTGGTTGTGGGGCTGCCCACGCCATCGGCAAAGACGCCAACCCTAGCATCGCGATAAATGTCCGGATCTTCTTCATGACTAGTTTCCTCGCAGAAGGTAGCCCTGCTGCACCGGCAGCTTGCCATCAATCTTGAGCACATTGACATCTTTGGTAAGCGAATAAAGATCGATAATTCCCACCGCACCCCGGATAGTGGAGACGAAGTGCAGAACGGCATCATCCGATCCCGCTACCACAATTGAAGGTTTATGGGCCTGGATGAACGCTCGCGCCTGAGGGGGCGTCATACTGAAGACCTTCCGCAGCACCAATTCCATATCGGCCGAATCGGGGTCGCGTACCACGACGATCACCGGCTTGCCGTCCGCCCAGTTGCGGGTGCGTGCGTTAAAAATCTTCAGGAGTTCACCAGTGGTCAGATTGGTTGTGGGATTGGCGGTATCGGTAACGACCGCCAGCTGCTTGGCGAAGAGTTGGCACGGACCCAGGCTCATTCCCAGCAAGAGCAATAGTGTCGGCCACGCTTTCATCCTGGCTCATTATGCTTGCCGTGGTAATCAGGTGGTAGATAACCGACGTAATGGGAAGATGGGGCTGCGGACTCCGCGTCTGTTCTCCTCCGCCGACACAGCAAAGCCTTTAACCGCAGAGAGCGCAGAGCAAGACTAAAAGCGACTTCAAATTTCTGTGCAGATCGAAGTCCAGGACTGGCTAAATCCGCTCGCTGCGAATTGGCACAAACTAGGTCTTACACATTAGAATTGAAAGATCGATTCAGGCCCTCCGTTTAAAGTGAAAAATCCTGCATCGAATGACGAATGGGTGCAATCCAACCAAGAGTAAGCGAGCCGATCAGTGATGAACTGGTTCTGGTGCAGAAGGCCAAAGGCGGCGATGTTGGCGCCTTTGAAGAGCTGGTTCGACGTTATGACCGGAACGTTTTTCGCATCGCGCAGCACATCACGCAGAATCGTGAGGACGCGGAAGACGTTGTTCAGGACGCTTTTTTAAAGGCGTACAACAATCTGGCGCAGTTCCAGGGGCAGTCGAAGTTTTATACCTGGCTGGTGCGGATTGCGGTCAACGAAGCGCTGATGAAGTTGCGGCGCCGTCGCCCTGAACGCACGATTTCGCTGGATGAAGAAGTAAAGACGGAAGACGATTCGGTTCCGCGGGAAGTGGCGGACTGGTCGCCGAATCCGGAGCAGCAGTACACGCAAGCTGAGCTCCGGGACATTTTGGATCGGACGATCCACGGATTGCCGGCCACGTTCCGTACGGTGTTTGTGCTTCGGGATGTAGAAGGTCTTTCGACGGAAGAGACGGCTGAAGCGCTGGAGTTGAGTGTGCCGGCGGTGAAGTCAAGATTATTGCGGGCACGGTTGCAATTGCGCGAACGGCTGAACAAATATTTTCAGAAAAGAGACCGACCGGATGGATTGCAGTCAAAACCAAGCAGTGGAGATGGAACACAGTGAAATGCTCTGAGTTTCTCCACGAACTTACCGACTACCTGGATGGCGTGATCGACGCCGGCACAAAGGCCGAATTAGACTAGCACCTGGCTTGGTGCCACAACTGCTATGTAGTCTGCGATACCACCAAAAAGACCATCGAAATCTACCGTGATTCCAAGCTTTACGAACTTCCTGAAGACCTCGAAACCAAGCTCCGATCAGCCATAGCCAGCCGTTGCAAATCGCATAAGAAGACCGGCCCGGAAGGCTCGGCGCACTAAATCCTTTCAATTCCCAGGTTTGCACCAAACCATAATTTTGCTGTCTTCCTGAGGAACCCTTTCCAGAGAAGCTGAATCTAAGTAGCTGAATGCCACTTCGTCGGGCTTCCCAGCCTTTGCGGCATTCTGTGGGAGGTAGAGGGATGTTTGGTCGCGTCGTTGATGCGCTCTTCGGCTGCTGGCACCACCGTTATAGTTTTCCCATCACCATTAAGAAAGGCCCTCGCAGTCGCGCCGCTTTCGCCACTGGAACGTATGTAGTATGCATGGACTGCGGGAAAGAGCTTCCCTATGACTGGAAGCAGATGAAAATTGTTAATGCCCAGCCTGACCGCTCTCCGGTCCGGTCACTGGCGACAAAAGAAGCAGCATAAAATCTCCTGCTGCTGCAATGAGAACGGCGGGCTTCGGGGCCCGCCGTTTTTCTATATTGACTTGACTTTCTTCGTGAACCTTCGTGTCCTTCGTGGTTCATGCCTTTGAACCGAAATTTCACGAAGACAGGCCTTAGTTGTTGTCCTCCGGACGGCGCTTCAAAGTCGGACGGCCATCGTCTGAGGTTTTGTCATCAGTCCCGTTTTTATCGGTGGATGACGCACGCCGCAACGAGGGCTTTTTGCCGTCTTTTTCGTCATTGAGTTTGTGACGGTTCTCAATTGCCGCCAGCCGCGACTTGACATCATCGAACTCAGAGGTTGTAACTACGTACTCCGCCTTTGCAGGCAATATCTTCGCAATCTCTTCTTGTGAAGCCTGAATGCGGCTCGGGGTCTGAGGATGAGTTTCGAAGGCCTTCGAAATTGTTCCCGGCTTTTTCTTCTCCTGCGCTTGCACCTTTTCAAAGAACGATATGAAGGCCTGAGGATCGTAGCCTGCCTTGTACATGTATTGCACGCCGAGATAGTCAGCCTGAGCTTCAAATCCGCGCGAGAACTTCAAGAAAGTTAGTGGCACGGCAAGACCGGCCCCTTCATAAGCCGCATAACCAATTGGCCCGCCCATAAAGATCAATGGAATGGTCATCATCTGCATGAGGTTGGCGCGGGTGTTTTCGCGGGCCGCGTGGCAGGCAGCAACGTGCCCAATCTCGTGCGCCATGACGCCAGCCAGTTCGGCTTCTTCATCAGCGGCGAGGATCAATCCTGAGTTCACATAGAAAAATCCACCCGGAAGCGCGAAAGCATTGATGTCGTCAGAGTCAATGACCTTGATGGTGAAAGGCACCTGCGAATCGGAATTGCGGACAATATTTTGACCAAGCCGATTGATGTACTCGGACACTACCGGGTCGTTGATGATCTTCGACTGAGTCTCAACCTGCATGGACACCTGTTTGCCGAGCGCTATTTGGCGCTCCAGGCTATACCAGTTGCCCATGCCCCGCGCGCAACCGACGTTGCGATTGCCAATGGCATCGATGTCATTAATGCTGCCGTCGTGCGCGACCTTGGTAGCGGACGGCTCAGTGGTCTTGGTCTTGGCCGTGGTTGGCGAAGATTGGTCTGCATTCTTATCGGCGGCAAATGACGAAGCGCTAAGGCAAACTACTACTACGAAAGCCGCAGTGAGTGACATCAAATTTTTCATAAGCATCTCCGAATTGCCCAAGCCATTAGCCACATTATAGTCCCAGGTTCGCGGGAATCGTTTGGGCAGAAAACCCCGATCATCCGCTAATAGGTTGGACGCAGCTTCTCCTTGCAAAGTTACCCGCCCGCTGCGAGATGTGACACTTTCGCCCTTCAGCTTTGCCATTCAGCCCCAGCAAGTTGCAAAAGCCGGGCTAATACGAGAACATACCCGATTGTCCACAATCACTTGATGTCATAAGGAAGATGCCCTCGATGGCCGCACGCCAAAAGTCCGTTCTGAACAAGAGCAACACCTCTGAAATCCAGCCCGCCAAGGGCAAACTCGGGGTGATGATCCCCGGCATGGGAGCGGTTGCAACTACGTTTGTTGCCGGCGTTGAGGCCGTCCGCAAGAGTTTGGCCAGTCCTATTGGATCACTGACGCAGATGGGAACCATCCGCTTGGGCAAGCGCACCGATGGCCGCTCGCCTCTGGTGAAGGAATTCCTGCCGCTGGCTTCCCTTCCCGACCTGGTTTTCACCGGCTGGGATCCATTCGACGATGACATGTACACAGCCGCGCGAAAGGCTGGGGTGCTGGACCGCGAACTGCTGGACCAGGTGAAACCTTTTCTGAGCTCGGTTAAGCCGCGGCCTGCGGTTTTCGATCGCAATTATGTAAAGAAGCTGGACGGGCATCACGTTAAAAAAGGCAAGAACAAGATGGATTTGGCGGAGCAGGTCCGGGCCGACATCCGCGATTTCAAAAAGACTTCCGGGGCTTCGCGCCTGATTACGATCTGGTGCGGATCGACGGAAATTTTCCTTAAGCCAACGGCAGCGCACCAGTCGGTAAAGGCGTTCGAGAAGGCAATGCAAGCCAATGACGAGGCGATCGCGCCCTCAATGATCTACGCTTATGCGTCGTTGATGGAAGGGGTACCATTTGCCAATGGCGCCCCGAATCTGACAGTCGATCTACCGGTCATGCTGGAGCTTTCGCGCAAAAACGAAGCGCCGATTTGCGGCAAGGATTTTAAGACCGGCCAGACGCTGATGAAAACCATTTTGGCGCCTGGATTCAAGGCGCGCCTCTTGGGGCTTAACGGATGGTTCTCAACCAATATTTTGGGGAATCGCGACGGCGAAGTGCTGGACGATCCCGGGTCGTTCAAGACCAAAGAAGAGTCCAAGCTGTCGGTGCTGGAGCACATTCTGCAGCCGGAACTCTACCCGAATCTTTACGGAAAAATGAGCCACGTCGTGCGCATTAACTACTATCCACCGCGTGGCGATAATAAAGAGGGATGGGACAACATCGACATTTTTGGATGGCTGGGATATCCCATGCAGATCAAGGTCGATTTCCTGTGCCGCGATTCGATTCTGGCGGCGCCAATCGTGCTCGACCTGGTGCTCTTCCTCGACTTGGCAAAGCGAACTTCTGACCTGCGAGGCATTGGAATCCAGGAGTGGCTCAGCTTCTATTTCAAATCCCCGATGACAGTGCCGGGACTTTACCCTGAGCATGATTTATTCATTCAGCTGATGAAGCTGAAAAATACGTTGCGGCATTTGAAGGGCGAGGAATTGATCACGCACCTGGGCCTAGAGTATTACGACTGAGGAAACAGCGCTTACATTCACTTTCGAAACTTCCCAACCCCAATCCTAATTTCAAAGGTGTTAACCCCCGGGTTCAACCGGCTAAGCCCAGCATCGGAGATATGCAGATATCGGCCCTCAAGCGTCCATGCGAATCTGTCGCCGAGGTAGTGGAAACCAAGCGCCGCCGAAGGGGTGAAGTTCGTGCTTGAGGTACCCGCAGGCACGTCGTCGGCGGTGAACAACAAACCGCCGCTGAGTTCCGCATAGGGAACGACACGCCCGTGCCGCTCGAAATTCCACTTCAAGTTCAGCGGGTTCACGCCGATCCCGTATGCAGTATTGCGCGGTTGAAATATCAAATACATTGGGACCGCATCAATCGCGTATTCGAACCGGCCTCGAAGAAAACTTGGACCGTGAGAATCCAGCAAAACCCAGCCGTAACGCAGACCGGCATCGAATATTCCCGTATTACCGCGGCCGCCTGAAACCGAATGGCCGCCCGCAGTCCACACTTGTATTTCGCTTCCACCTTCCTGGGGACCGACTTGGGCAAGCGCACTCGCGGCGAACAGCAGGAGAATCGCCGCCACCCCCGCAATATGCAGATTCATTCGAATGGCTGCCCGGTTAAATAAAAAAACGAAGGCGTCATTTCGCGAGCAGCCCTCTCTGCCGCATCCAGTTCGCCAGTAACGTCGGCCAAATGCCGAGCACGGGATCGGCTGAATCCAGCCCCACCACGTGAGGCCCTTTTTGGAAGATATGGAGTTCTGCAGCCACGCCGGCTGTGTGCAATGCCAAATAGAATGCGACGGAATTTTCGGCTGGAACAACTTTGTCTGTGCTGGTGCTGAAAAGGAACGTGGGCGGAGTGTCCGGCGTAACGTGCAGCTCGTTCGAAAGCTCCTCGCGCATCTTCATGTCCGGATCGTCGCCGAGCAAATTGCGCGCCGAGGCAGAATGCGAATAGGGGGCAACAAACGAGATCACCGGGTAGGCCAGGACTAAAAAATCGGGACGGCAGCTCATCCGGTCAATAGGATCGCTGGCAGAGTTGTCGCCATGGTCGTAATGTGTCCCCACCGTAGCCGCCAAATGTCCCCCAGCGGAGAAACCCATGATCCCGATACGATCAGGTCGAATTCCGAACTCTTTGGCGCGCGATCGGACGACTCGGATAGCACGTTGAGCGTCCCGAAGCTGGATGGGGTGGTGGTATTTCGGCCCGAGCCGGTACTTCAGGACAAACGCGGTCATGCCCAGCGAATTCAGCCAATTTGCCACCTGCCGGCCTTCGTGGTTCATGGCAAGAACCTTGTATGAGCCACCTGGGGCCACGATTACACCTGTGTCTGACTTGGTGGGATGCGAAGGCAAGTAAATGGTGAGGGTCGGGGTATCTTCGGCGGCTTTGCCTTGCGCTCCGGGCGCACCGCTTTTCCAGAGAGGAAAGGTTTGCGGTTCAGCAGATAAGCGCCGCTCAGTAGCGCGTACCTGCGCAGGCGTTTCGGTAGCGGCGGCCGTGGGGGGCTCTTGCTGAGCCAAGGCACCGGAAACCAGAAGAGACACAGCTATAAAAACAGAGGTGATTGTTTTCATTAAAATCGTGCAGTCCTACGGTTTGGTCACAGCCCCAATCCACCATCCACATACAACACCTGGCCAGTAATAAAAGTTGGAGCAGTCGCGAAGAACAATATCGCAGCCGCCACATCGTCGCTATTCCCGTTGCGCTGCATGGGAGTCTGCTTAGCCATGCGCCTCATGAATGGAACGGCAGCTTTTTCCCCGAACTCAATCATCCCCGGGGCTACACAGTTTACGGCAATTTCTGGCGCCAGCGCTTTGGCCATCGCTCTAGTAAGCATATGCAGCGCAGCTTTGGAAGAACAGTAATGCGCATGGCTCGGCCAGGCGCGTAGTCCGCCGAGGGATCCAAGGTTGATGATCTTGCCTTTGCTCCGGCGCAAGTGGGGTTGCGCCGCCTGCGACACCAGAAACGGGCCGCGAACGTTTACGCCAAAAATAGAATCCCATTGTTGAAGGGTTAGATCTTCGAACGAAACTGTCTCATACGCGCCGGCGTTGTTTACCAGAATGTCCAGCCCGCCCCATTTGGCTACCACTTGTTTCACAGCGGCGGTCACGCTTTTGGGATCAGTAACATCACACCTGATCGTCAAAACCCGTGCTCCGGTCTTTTCCAGTTCTTTGCTGGTACGCCCGGCTTCTGTCTCAGAGCGCAGGTAAGTTACTGCCACGTCAGCCCCGGCTTGCGCGAGTGCCAGGGCCGCCGCCCTGCCCAGGCGCTTGGCTCCGCCTGTGACCAACGCAACTTTTCCCAATAAAGGCTTGGCGGTTGCCATGCCGGGATTGTACCTTCTTTTACTTCATAGCCGATAAAAGGCCCGGGTATCCGTTTGTACATCCATGCCTAAGTAACAAGACTTTTACTGGAAAACCGCTATGTGGTTTGCTAGACTCGGCGCGATGTCCATCCTGCGCGAAGTTATTGTGTATTCCCGAAAGGGATGTCACCTTTGCGAGATCGTGAAGGAAAAGCTCTCGAAACTGGAGCGGCGCGGCGGCTTTCGTTGGCGCGAGGTTGACGTTGAGACCGACGATCAACTGAGGCGACAGTTTACCGACGAAGTGCCCGTGGTTTTCATCGATGGCCGCAAGGCTTTCAAATACCGGCTCGATGAACAGGAGTTCTTGAAGAAACTGGCCAGTTAGCCCCCTCTCGCGCCGAATGTCGATTCATCCCAGACCGGCACAAAAACGCATCATTTCTTCAGCTTCCCGCATCCTAGGACTAAGGTGCCAGTAAGGTGACCTGCGGTACCGCAGTCATCTAAGTTTCTGTTTTTTCGCATGTTATACTGCACCAAATCAGCCTGTTTGGACGGCTTCCCGTCCGGGCGCAAGGACAACTAAAGATGGCCCGTAGTTCTCACCGCGCATCCTTTCTCGTGGTTTTATTTTTGGCGGTTTGTGGCTTTCTGGGAATGGTTTCCGCCCAGAAGAGTCCAGTCGCCATACATGACAGCGACTCCGATGTAAATCAAAGCCTTAAGCAGTTCACCGAGGTCTACGACATCGTCGAGCAGAATTACGCCGAGCCGGTGAATCCGGATAAAGCCATTTACAACGGCGCAATTCCGGGCATGTTACACGTGCTCGATCCGCACTCCAACTTTTTTGATCCTAAGTCGTACTCGCTGTTGCGGGAAGACCAGCGCGGCAAGTATTACGGCGTGGGAATGACGGTTGGCCCGCGCAATAATAAAGTGATTGTGATTGCGCCCTTTGCCGGAACCCCGGCATACCGCGCGGGAATTCATCCTGGCGATATCATCGCGGCAGTCGATGGCAAGCCCACTGACAACATGACGACCAGCGACGTGGCTGACTTGTTGAAGGGGCCGAAGGGCACCACGGTTCACATCACCGTTCTGCGTGAAGGCGCCGAAAAGCCGCTCGAGTTCGCGGTTGTACGCGACGAGATTCCACGCTACAGCGTCGATCTTCACTTCCTGATTCGTCCTGGTGTTGGTTACATGCACATTGCGCAGTTCAACGAAACCACCGACAAGGAAGTTCAGGAAGCCCTGGATAGTTTTTCGCAATCCGGGGAGATGAAAGGACTCATTCTTGACCTCCGGCAAAATCCAGGAGGCTTGCTGAACGAAGGCGTAGGCGTGGCGGATAAGTTTCTGCACAAGGGCCAGTTGATTGTTTCTCATCACGGGCGCTCTTCACCGGAACGGCGGTACACCGCAATGCACGGCGATGGCGGCAGGGATTATCCGCTCGTAGTGCTGGTAAATCGCGGAACAGCTTCGGCGGCCGAAATTGTCGCAGGAGCAATTCAGGACCACGATCGCGGGCTGGTGGTAGGTGAGATCACGTTCGGCAAGGGTTTGGTGCAGACGGTATATCCACTGTCAAACGATACTGGCCTGGCGTTAACCACGGCGAAGTACTACACCCCAAGCGGTCGGCTCATCCAGCGCGATTACAGCAACGTGTCGCTTTACGACTATTATTTCGATCGCAACAGTGTGGGCGATACGACTAACAAGGAAGTGAAACTGACCGACAGCGGACGCACAGTTTACGGTGGTGGCGGCATCACTCCGGATGTGAAAGTCGATGCGATCAAGAGCAATCACTTCCAGGACACGCTGCTGCAACACTACGCATTCTTCAACTTTGCGAAGCACTACATCATTGCGCACCATATCACTAAGAGCTTTCAAGTGGATGACGCAGTCATGCAGGAATTCCGCAAGTCGCTCGATGCGGACAAAGTTCCCTATACCGAAGCTGACCTGCTTCAGAATGACGAGTGGATCAAGTCCAACCTGAAGAGCGAAATCTTCGTGGATGCTTTTGGCCAGGAAGAAGGCCTGAAGGTCAAAGCCGAGACCGACCCTGAGGTGCTCAAAGGACTCGATCTGCTGCCGCAGGCACGGGCTCTGGCCGAAAATGCCAGGAAAGTGATTGCGCAACGAAACAGCGGCAGCTTAAACCGGTAATTCGTTTCAATAAGAAAGTGAAGCGGCCTGCATAAAAGCTGGCCGCTTTTTTTTGATTTTCTCCGCGATCTCTGGGGCGTTCTTAGCCTGCTCTGCGGTTAAAAGCTTTTTGTTTTGCCTCCCCGACGGCTGTAGAATCCAGAACTGCCTTGGCTAAAACCCTCTGGATATTGGCCGCTGTGTTCGCGTTGACGGCTGGAATCACCGACTTCCGTACTCGGAAGATTCCGAACTGGCTGGCCTATCCCGCCATCCCTTTCGCTATTCTTCTTCATTGGATTGTTGCCGGCCGTCACGCGGCGCTGCTATCGCTCGGCGGTGCAGCCATTGGCTTAGGCGTTCTTCTTCCGTTCGTCCTGCTCGGCGGACTGGGTGGCGGGGATTGGAAGCTGGTAGGAGCGCTTGGCGCATTCTTCGAGCCGCGAGGGCTGCTGCCAGTATTAGTCATTACGCTAGCGATTAATGGCGTCATGGCGCTGGCGCTGGTGCTGTGGAAGAAACGCTTGGGCCGGACAGCTCGCAATGTGGGACGCATCGCCGCTGCCGCATTTAAATTTCATCGGCCAGCGGCAGACCTTACCATCGATAACTCAGAATCCGAGAAAGTTCCGTTTGGAATCGCGGCAGCAATCGCAACCCTGCTCTACGTTGCCGCACAGCGATGGATTGCGTTCTAGCTCGTGCGATTAATTGGGCTGCGGCTGTGGCACAGTCTCGTCAGCAGGAGGCGCAATTTCATCCGGGGGCTGATTCATGTCCGGGGGATTCTCCTCCGCGGGAACATTGACGGCGAAATTCCTGGCTTGAGAAGGCGGCGTGTAGCTAGGTATGTTCTCGGCAAAGCCGTTTCTGCGGCTCAATATCACGCTGCGGAGAGCATTCGGATCGGATTCCGATCCCACCACCACAAAGTTCAAACTCGAGCCGTTTAGCAACTCGCCGAGAACCTGGCTGGCGGGCGCCGGGCCCGCATCTACAAAGACGCGCTCCTGCTCGGTTCCGGCAGGAATAGCAATTTCCGCACCGGTGTGCTTCTGGATTTGGAACAAAACTTCTGAGAGAGTTGCGTCGTGCGCGTGAATTTCAAGCTGCCCCTTGGTGAACCGTACACTGACACCTTTCACCGGAGCGGCAGCATTCGCGACAATTGTTTTCACGACTGGCGCACGCAGCGGATTGCTGGTCCGATTGGAAGCGACTCTCTGCAAAACCCAGCCAACCGTCGGCTGCGAATCGGTGTCGTCTTGCGGATTGGCCTCGGCTTGCTTCACCGGACCAGGATTTATCTGCGTTACATGGGACTTCCCTGAGAGGAGCGTCACCTTAAAGCCTGAGGAGATCGGGTCAATGCGATAGGTCACTGGTGAGTTGAGATCAAAAACGATTCGCGTGACTGGCGGCAAAGTCGAAAAAAGCCCCACGCGAATGCGCTTAACGTCATTCCGATTCACAGTGAGGGCGCGCAGAGCTGGTCCCGGCACCGCGCTTGGAACATCAATGATCAGTCGTTCTGGACCTGAGATGACCTGCGCTTGCGGAACCACTGGGATACTGGTTTGAACTTGCAACTGAATTGGATCCTGAGGGCTGACAGACATTTTCTGCACCTGAGCCCGCGAACCTTGAGAATACGCAGGGACAGTCAGCACCGCCAATGCCAAAATCGGCCAAAGATTTTGCAGGAGCCGCATCATCCTCAGCAAATTCTAACAGCGCCCAAGGCCGACCAATCCGCACTGAGGTACTAGTACTGGACACATAATCGTCCCTTTTTGGAGCTTTTAGCCGCAGAGTACGCGGAGATCAGAACAACGAGATCGCAGAGAAAAGGCAGAACTATTTGTAGGTTTCTGTGTGGTTACAGGGCCCGCTGAAATCAATTTTTGCGATAACGAGCGAAGACAATTCCCGCACCGGAGAGTACCAGCACGATGGTTCCTGGTTCAGGCGTTTCAGGTGGGTGACCTCCGCCGCCACCGCCATTACCCCCACCGCCGTTGCCTCCGCCACCGCCTGGCCCTCCGCTCCCGCCGCCGATTGGAGACGGCACAAAAACTACCGGAGGAACTCCACCACCGACAATACCGGTTGCGCCAAGGCGTGAAGGACCGAATGGCAATGCGGGGTCGACGGCCAGCCTGGATTCAGGCGCAGCGGGAAAACCCTCAATACCGCTGGCCATTGCATCTGGCCGATCAAGTTCAGCTAGAGTGGGTTCATCAGGAGATGTGGCGACATGCGGCAAAACCGAAACCTGATTTCCGCAGCGCGCACGGGCTGTCAGCGTGCCGTCTGTAAGCAGCTTTTCGCCGGGATGCAAACTGGCCTGCCGAACCGTCCAAAAGACTTTGTTGTCGAGCCGGTAAGACAGGTAAACCTTCTGCGCCTGCTTTACCTCGATGAGGTGCGCACGGCGGTAGTTGAAACCCGCATAATGGGTTGCCACGACCGAATCGTGGGCTGCTGCTTGGTGCAACTCGTCGGCCGAATTAACTCCGCCTGGAACGATTGAATACGGATAAACCAAGCGCCGGCTGCGGATTTGAATTTTCGGAATGGCTTGAGATCCGAGCAGGTATGCGGTGTTCGAAGCAGCAGACGGCGACGGCTTCCCTTCTTGTTGAGATATCCGCGGGCGATGCGAAACCAGGCGGATAGCGCAGACGCACACAGCAATCAGTGCCAGGAATGCGAACACCCGAAAAATCAATTCAGCGGAATTCGCTTTCTTCCTGACTAGGCCCCGGCTAGCCGAATGATGCCAGTAATTCAAATCATCTCCCTACGCGAGTCGACGAAGATGCAGCTAGGGAGGCCACTGCAACCTCAGTTGCAATACGCCCCAAGCGTAACCAGTCAAATTGATGAAATGTTGAGAGAACCACTGCTATCGTGGCGAATGTAGCAGAGTAGGAAAAACTTTTCACAACAAACATCTGTTGATATCTCAGGTTCCAATTGTTAGCTTCGGGCGCGGAAGTAATATTGAATCCAGCAACTTAGGTGTGCTGAAGGGCTGTGAATATTCGAGTCGTGCATGGCACCTTTGCGCTATCTCGGCAGGCCTCAGGTTATATTGGAACTCGATGAAATCGTCGCCGAAGCTGAGCTCTCAAAACATGCGGACCGCGATTGCAATTATGGCGGCGGGTAAAGGCACCCGGCTGAAATCGAAGCACCCTAAAGTTCTGCATCAGGTTGGCGGCAAATCTCTTTTGGCGCATGTGATTGCAGCCGGCCAACAGGTGGTCCCAGTAGAAGATATTTATGTAATCGTCGGGCACGAGGCGGGCAAAGTACGTGAGTCCGTTCTGCAGACGGGAGTGCAATTCGTTGTGCAGGAACCGCAGCGCGGAACAGGCCATGCGCTCATGTGCGCCGCCCCGGTGCTTAAGAAATACGATCAGGTGATTGTGCTCTCTGGAGACGCCCCGCTGATAACCGCTGAAACTATTTTACGGCTGCGGGACTTTCACCAACAAAAAAAAGCCGCTATGACAATTTTGAGCGCGGAACTCGAAAATCCTATCGGCTATGGACGGCTGATTCGCGAGGGTGGTCGCAACGGCGACGTGAAGGCGGTGGTCGAAGAAAAATCAGTTACCCCGGCGCAAAGAAAAATTCGCGAGATTAATTCTGGTTTTTATGCGTTTTCCACCAAGCCGCTGTTTGAAAATATCGACCGCCTGAGAACCGACAATCCTCATGGCGAGTACTACCTGACTGACATGGCGGCGGTATTACGCAAATCTAAGCAACGGGTGGCGGCGATCGAGACACAAAATCCTGCGGAAATTTTGGGAAGCAATACGCGAGCCCAGATGGTTGATCTCGACCGAAAGATGCGGCTGGAGAAATGCCTGAAGCTGATGTCCGAAGGTGTGACCATCTTCTATCCCGAGTCTTGCGTGATTGATTGGGACGTGGAAGTCGGCGTGGACACCACCATTGATCCGTTCGTACAGTTGCTGGGTAAAACCCGTATCGGCAGCGATTGTCGGGTCCGTTCATATTCCGTAATTCAAGATTCGCAAATCGGTGACGACGTGCTCATCAAGCCGGGATGCGTGCTGGATGAAGCAGTAGTTGCGAACAGCGCGGTCCTTGGACCATTTTCGCATCTGCGGCCAGGCAGCGAAATTGGCGAGGGGGCGCACGTAGGCAATTTTGTCGAGACGAAAAAAATTCGGCTGGGCAAAAAATCAAAGGCGAACCACCTCACCTATCTCGGCGATGCAGAGATCGGCGACGGGGTGAATATCGGTGCAGGGACAATTACCTGCAACTATGACGGTACGAACAAATATAAGACGATCATTGAAGATGGCTCCTTTATAGGGAGCGATGCGACCCTGGTTGCGCCGGTAAAAATCGGCCGGGGCGCCTACGTCGGCGCAGGTTCGTGCATCACGCAAGATGTTCCATCAGATTCACTCGCGTTGGGACGCGCGACGCAGGTGGTTAAAGAAGGCTGGGCGAAGAGGAAGAAAGCAAAGAAATAGGCGGTTGCCACCATCCGGGTATTTACGTCGGATGCCTCGTCCTTGTCTTTTGCCGTTTTTTGCCAAACGATTCGTTGTTGATCATCACTTGCTCTCGAGTGTCTGTACTTTCAAGTCTTCGTGTCGCCGAGCAGCCCAGATACTGTTCGCAATGATGCATACAGCCAGAACTCCCATTACAAGCAACCCTCGCCCGTCGAGCTTCGGAAACAACAACAAGGAAACCGCAATTGCAAGCAGTGCGAAAACATTCCCTAATGGAAGATGAAATTGCGCCTCGGGAACACCTGCCCTGCGTCGCAAAACTGGCAGTGCAGCACAAACTGAAGCGTAGTAGAAGAGCCGGGCCATGGCGGAGACAGCCACGTTCCATTGAAAGCTTCCGATCAAAGAAAAAAGCCAAAGGCAGATCGCGAAAATAGCAATAGCCACATGGGGCGTACGAAATTTTTCGTGCACCGACGCCACCCACTGGGGCAGATCGCCATGTTCCGCCTGGGCAAACAGGATGCGCGGGAATCCAAGAATATTTGCGCTGAGATAGCCATAGCAGGAGACCAAAACTCCGACACTCACAAGGCGCGCTCCCCACACTCCGAGCATCAGTTGCGCTGCGGTGGCCATTGGGCGGTCAGTCATTGATGCGGGGGGCAGCAGAGAAATGATCACCCATTGCGTCATGATGTAGATCAGCGCACAAACAATTAATGAGACTGCCAGGGCGAAGGGATAGTCGCGGCGTGGATCCTTAGCCTCTCCTCCTACCATAAGTGCAGTTTCGTATCCGCCATAGGCAAACATCAGCAGCAGCACAGGATGCAGCCAGAGCTTTGGCGACCCACTCGGCGAGGAAATTATGAGAGGCAGGTGTTTGAACGCGATAAAAAGTAGTGCTGCGGCAATGAAAGCAACCAATGTTACGAGCTTGGCCGCGGTAAACAGATTGCTTTGAGTCGCGCCTTTTTTGACGCCCATATAGTTGACTGCTGTAAGGAAACTCAAAAGCAGGGTCAGAATAATGAGGCGTGGAACCGCACTATTTGCTGCTGGCCAGAATTCTCCCAGGTAAACAACAAATAAGTTGGCATTGGCTGCAGCTGCCGTCAGGCGCGCCAACCAGCCTATCCATACGATAGCGATCCCGAAGGTGCGGCCGAAAGCGGTCCGAGTGTAGAGGTAAACTCCACCGCTCTGCTCGAAACGCGAAGCAACTTCAGCGAAGCACGCCATCACCAACGCGGTAGCAGCCGCGGCAAACACCCAGGCAAATGGACTCGCATTGCCCAAATATCCGGCAATTACCGAAGGCAGGCCGAACACGCCGCTGCCGATGATGCAATTGATCATGAGCGCGGCCAAACTCCAACGCCCGATAGCGCGGACTAGGGTGGGCACCGAAGGTTTGTATCACACCGCGTTGACATTTCCACAAGAGAAGGTTCAAACTACCCACTCTGACAGGCGAGGGGTTTCGCCCGCGAGCAGGCAATTAAGCCGTACCCGCCGTTCACGCGAATTCATTTGAAACTTTTGCTTATGGCCGGTGACCGGTTCTCCTACAATCTGGATTCGACGCTGGAGACCGTGGATCGAGCGGAGCAGACCGCCAGCCGCATTGCCAGCGAAAATGGATTTGATGAAGACGAAGTCATGCAGATTGCCATGGCGGTGCGCGAAGCGGCCGTGAATGCGGTGCTGCATGGCAATGCTTACGACCCAGGAAAAAAGGTTGAATTAGAATTTGAGCGGACGAACCGTGATCTTGTGATCACGATTCGCGATCAGGGCAAGGGCATGGATCTGGCTCGGATCCCCGATCCGCTGGCGCCGGAAAATCTTTTAAAAACCTCGGGCCGTGGGATTTTTTTAATTCGTTCGTTTATGGATGATGTAGAGATTCACCCGTCAAGCACGGGAACAGAAATCAAACTAATCAAGCACGTCCACGGCATGACCGATGGCGGCAAGGAGGCTTCCCAGTGAATTTGAAAGTCAGCACACGCCAGGTGGACGGAGTGAGCATTGTGGATTGCAGCGGACGCATAACCCTCGGCGAAGGCAGCGTAGTTCTTCGCGATACCGTAAAGGACCTGCTCAGCAAGGGCCAGAAAAAGATTCTGCTGAACCTTGGCGACGTCAATTACATCGACAGCTCCGGAATCGGCGAACTGGTCAGCGCATATACAACTGCCAAGAACCAGGGCGGCGAACTGAAACTCCTCAAGCTGACAAAAAAAGTTCACGATCTGTTGCAGATCACCAAGCTGTACACCGTCTTCGAGGTGAAGGACGACGAGGCCGCCGCGATAAAATCTTTCCGGTAAGTTTGTGGGCCGGATTTAAGTCCGGCCCTACTTCCCTTTTTGGAATTACTACTTAATTTTCTCTGAAGTTTCCTCCTCTGAGCCACTCTTTGCCTCTACAATTCCTGTGCTGCCAAGTGCTGAGTTGATCGCCAACCCCGCGTTGTGAAAGTTCATGGGTGGAGCAGCGCTTTAGCGCTGCGGTACAAAGCAGAGCTTCGGTAAACGCGCTTCAGCGCAAGAGGTGTTATGTCCATCCCATATCGCGGCACAACCCCCGGGAAAAACCAATTCAGTCCTGCACCTCAGCGGCTAAAGCCGATATTCGATCCCACTTCTGAACGCAGCGCTGAAGCGCTTCTCCACCCATGAAAATGCGTGATATCGGCGTTGTATTTATTCCCGCTGTCTTCCTGTCTCATCTCACCCTGGCTGCCTGCATCCGTTTCGATCAGGCACGCAATCATCTGGATGAAACTCAGTGCGTCACCGGAAAAGTAATTCGGGTTCAGGAAGGCGACGGCGGTGTGCACTATCTCGACTTCTGCGAGGACTACCGGTTTTGCACCTTCACCGTGGTGATATTTCAGCATGATCTGCAGAAGATCGGCGATGTAAGGCAACTGATCGGCAAAGTGGTTGAGATCAGTGGCGAGATAAAAGATTACGAGGATCGCGCGGAGATTGTTCTGGAAAGTTCCAAGCAGCTGAACAATGGACTCAGGCGGCTTTCACCTTTGCCGAAATCCTTCGATGTCGAACAGCGAGGACATTTCAGCGCCGGAACATCCCGCCCTCCGCGCAGGCGCAGCACTCGCAAGAAAAAGGGCATTCCGACTCTGCCCGCCGATGTTTCTGATGCCGAGTCGGACTAGAGGAAATTACACCAGTCCGCGCCTTAGTTCATCCAGCGGATAGACGGTGCCGCGCCATTCCACGCCGTTGTTTCGTAACGCAAAAAACATAGATCGCAGCATGGTGTAAATGAAAAGCAGAGTGCCGAAGGGATGCAACAGGACGTACCACGGACGCACGTCGGAGAAGAGAGACATTCCGAAATAAAGAAAAACTAAACAAGCCAGCGAGATCGCGTAGGGAATCCGCGCCCCGCCGTGGGCCAGCAACACCCCAGCAAACGGCATGAGGTTGATGAAGGCGGCAGCAAAGCAGAAACCAATCGCGCGCCACGCTTGAAATGACATTACAGCAAAGAAATTTTTCGTCAGATTGCGGACTACGCCGAGCGCGCCCTGCGCCCAGTGAAGCTCGAGCATATCTTCCCCGAGCACGTTGCGCTGACGGAAACCGGCATTCTTAATGACCTTGCCGAGTTTCATGTCGTCCACGACTTCGAAGCGCAGAGCTTCGTAGGTTCCGACAGCTTCATACACCTTTCGTCGAACCAGATTGAACGCGCCGACGCCGATGTGGTCCTTGGCTTTGGGATCCGCAACTTTCCACGGGCGATGTCCGAACACGAACATCAGCTGAAAGAATGCCAGCATCATTTTTTCGCCCGGACGTTTCATGATGGTGCGCGGAAAAAGAACCAGGTGGTCGGCGCGCTCGGCCTCCGCGTAGGTGATCGCGCGCCGAAGGCAGTCAGGACGAAACATCACGTCGGCGTCGGTAAATAGAATCCAGTCCGCGGTCGATAATTTAGCGGCGCTCCACATGGCATGGGCCTTGCCCATCCAACCAGGTGGCAGTTCGTGGACATGAATGATCTTCAGTTTGCCGTCGGCGCTGGCGGCAACTTCGTCCATAATTTCGCCGGTGCGGTCGGTCGACCGGTCGTCGACGGCGATCACTTCATAGTTGTCGTAATCGAGCGCGAGCAACTGAGAAAGCGCCTGCCGGATCGACGCCTCTTCATTTCGCGCAGGAACAACAATCGTCACGCTCGGATTTCCCGACGGAGTTGCAGGATTGCGATTCCATTCAGGACGAGTAATATTCACCAGCCTGCGCACACCAAGCGAAGTATCAATCACCCGGGAGAGCCAGATCACCGCCAGCAGGGTGCCGGCGATCCAATGAAAATAAATCATCCGGCGTGGACCTGCGCGGGCCGTGTATTAGCTGCGACGGCGGGAGCAAATCGCACTCCAGCAAATAGGATGAGTGCAGAGACTGCCATTGCGATCACGGGCAGAATGAAGGCGGCCTGCAGCGAATGCTTATCGGCCACCCAGCCCATCATAGTGGGCGAAGGAACGTCTCCCAGGAAGTGCAGAATAAAAATATTGAACGCAATGGCGGTGGCCCGAATGTGAGCTCCAACCGAATTTACAACCGCAGCATTTAGCGGCGAGGTGTTGAACAAAAGCAAGAAAGCCGCGATAGCGATGGCCGGCAACATCCATCGCCCAGGATTAAACAACGCAACAATCATGAAGGGAACGCCCAGTGCCATGCTAACCGCCGACACAAAGTAGTATGCACCTTTCATTCTCGGCAACAAGTAATCGCCCAACCATCCGCCCGCCAGGGACGCCACAATGCCGTCAACCACCACAATCAGGCCGAAGGTGTAGTTGGCAGATTCGAGCGTATAGCCTCGGACGCGGGAGAGGAAGGTCGGCATCCACACTTGAATGCCGCCGAGGGCGAACGTCATCGCCGCCATTCCCAAAGTTGCAGTCCAAAAAGCAGGATTGTGAGTCAGACCTCGCAACGTGCCGCGCTCGGGAGTTTCCTGAAGTGAATCAAAATGTCCACGCTCCGGCTCAGGAATGAAGAGCAACGCCAGCGCCAACAGAAAGCCCGGAGCAGCTGCGATATAAAACGGGAATCGCCATCCGTGAGTGGCGCCGAGCTTGCCGCCCAGTATGTATCCGGCCGCCGTGCCCACCGGAATGGCGAGATAAAAAATACCGAAGATGCGCCCGCGCTTATTCTCGGGAAAAAGATCAGCAACAAAAGTGGGCGCGATGGTGACAAAAGTTGCTTCGCCGATTCCAACCAGCGTGTGTCGCACCAGAAGTTCCCAGTAGGTATGGGTGACGGCAGTTAGCAAGGTAAGCGCGCTCCAAAAAGTTGCGCCAAAGAAAATGATCAAGCGCCGCGAATACCGGTCTGCAAGTGGTCCAGTAAAGGGCGCCGCGATCATGTAAAAGCCGAGAAAAGCGCTCGTGAGATATGCAATTTGCGCGTTGCTGACGTGAAACTCATCCTGCACCAGCGGCTGCACCGCGAAAAGCACCGAGCGGTCAATGTAGTTGAGCAGATTCAGCGCGGTGAGAAGAATGAGTGCGGTCCAGGGATAGAGTTTGGTCTGGGTCACAGGAGATTACGAAATATAGCATGGCGGGTTAGCGTCCCCGTGCACGAAAGATACCTTTTGCCGTTAGCGACAAATGTCGCTATAATAAGCGACAAATGGTAAACGAACTGCATGCTGTAATTAAGGAGCTCGGAGGGCGGCAAACCCTGGGCCGTAACTTGACGACGATCGGTGAATTGAAAGAAGCGATTCGTGAGGGGTTCCCACCGGCCGTGGTCGAACAGCTCATGAGTTCTTCCGGCCTGACTCTCAAAGAATTAGCCGACGCTCTTGATTTGTCACCCCGAAGCCTGCAGCGCAGACGGCGCAGCGGTCGGTTGGCGCGCTTCGAATCGGACCGGCTATTTCGGTTGGCGCGTATTGTGGCTTTCGCACATCAAGCGCTGGGCGGACCAGAGTTGGCGGCACGCTGGCTGAAGCGGCCCAACCGCGCCTTGGCTGGTTCAGCCCCGGTTTCATTCATCGATACCGAACTCGGCGCCAGACAAGTGGAAAACATTTTGGGACGTATCGCTTATGGCGGAATCAGTTGACGCGAGTGTATCGCGTGCTGCGCAAACCCTATGCGCGCACGCCGTTCGACGGTGAAGGTTCATACCTGTATGGAGGGCGCTGGTCGAGCCCCGGCAGCCGGCTCAGCTATGCATCGGAGCACCAGTCGCTGGCTATGCTCGAATATTTCGTACACCTTGAGGCCAGTGATTCACCACCTGATCTTGTGCTGGCCTCCGCCGATGTTCCAGATGATCTGCCTCGACAACAAATTGAAGTCTCTAAGTTGGCGGGAAATTGGCGCGAGGCTCCAGCGCCAGCTGAACTGGCCCGTCTGGGAGATGAATTTGTTCAGGTGTCTGAGCGGTGCGTGTTGATCGTTCCGTCAGCCTTGGTTCCAAGCGAGAATAATTGGCTGATCAATCCATTACATGACGATTTTCGAAAGATCACGATTCGGGAAACGGAACCGCTCACTTACGATTCGAGACTGTCACCCCGCGGTCGAAGCTCCAGACATAAACGCAAATAAGATCACGCACGCTTCCCTTTCGGACGTGGCCAGCGCGCGATAACGACCGTAGAAATTCCGCCGCGGGGACGAAAATCGCCCTTCACTTCTGCCCAAACTGGTTTGGACCAGCGCACCACATCTTCGAGAACCTGATTGACGATATTCTCCTGGAATATCCCCAGATTGCGGTAAGACTGCAAATATTCTTTGTACGATTTCAACTCCAGGCAGCTCTTGTCCGGCATGTAACGAAGAACGATCACGCCGAAATCAGGTAGCCCGGTCTTGGGACAGACGGACGTGAACTCGGGATCGTCGATGACAATTTCGTACCCGGGAAATTGATTGGGCCAGGTTTCAATCTCCGGGAACTCGGCGTTGAGTCCGGCTCGGGCATGTTCTGACGTATAACGTGGCTGCTTCGGCATAAAGGTTTATTGTAAACAAGCGTTGTCTTCGGCCACGAAAACTGCCTCATGCTTTTCTTGATCTTTTCCGGAACGCGATGCATCTAAACGGTTAAGTGCGGCTCGACCGGGCCGATGTCCGCAAGTGTTACATTTATCTCTAATCATCTAATGGCTCAAAATGGCCGAAAATCGGGCTTTTTCGCCCAGCGGCGATGGATCGTGTGGACTGCCGGAGCTGCAGCTGCCGTCATTCTGCTGGCGTCATTTGCATCCCGCGACGACTCAGTTCCAATCATTACTGCAAAAGTCACGCGTGGCAATATCCGAAGCCTCATTTCAACCAATGGAAAAGTTGAACCTATAAATAACTTTGAGGCGCATGCTCCCACCGGCACTGTGGTCAAGAGAGTTCTGGTGAAGGAAGGCGATCACGTCAAAAAAGGACAGTTGCTGGTAGAGCTGGACGATGCTACCGCGCAAAGTCAGGCTGCGCAGGCGCTGGCGCAAATCCGGGCCTCTGAGGCGGAAATGCATTCAATCCAGCATGGCGGGACGCAAGAAGAGCTGCTCACTCTGCAGGCCCAGCAGGTCAAAGCCACAGCCGACCGTGATGCCGCACAACGAAATCTTGATGCGCTAGAAAGGTTGCAACAAACCGGCGCAGCGTCGCCGGGCGAAGTGCGAACGGCGCAGGCGCAGCTCGCGACCGCTGACGCACAGGTGAAATTATTGCAAGCCAAACAGAGCGGACGCTACTCCGCGCCAGAGATCTCGAGCGTTGAGGCCAGGCAGTCGGAGGCCCAGAGCGCCTACTCCGCTGCGCAAGATGTGCTCCGCCAGCTTTTAATTCGGGCGCCGTTTTCGGGTGTGGCGTACTCGTTGCCAGTGAAGCAAGGGACGTATGTTAATCCTGGCGATTTAATCCTGCAGGAAGCGGACTTGTCGAGCGTTCTGGTACGCGCCTACGTCGATGAGCCGGATGTGGCCCGGCTGACGCGTGGAGAAAAGATAGAAGTAACCTGGGATGCGATCCCAGGCCGCATTTGGACCGGATCGGTGATTACGATTCCAGCTTCGGTTAAGCTGCACGGCACCCGCAACGTCGGCGAGACGACCTGCACCGTGCCCAACGAAGATCTCAAGCTGCTTCCAAATATTAATGTCGGCGTCAGTATAGTCACCGCCGAAGACGACCACGTGCTTACTATTCCACGCGAGGCCCTTCATATGGAAGGTGGCAAGCCGTACGTATACCTGGTCGCGAATAATGAACTGGAACGCCGGACAATCGAGACAGGCATCTCAGATCTCACGCGCGCTGAAGTTTCCAATGGACTATCCGACGGCACCCGGGTGGCGCTCAGCGCTGTCAATTCCAAGCCTTTGCACGATCATCTCTCAGTGAAAGTGATGCAATAGAAATGCGTTGTCTGCTGTCAATTGCCGTGATTTTTTTCTTCAGTGTTTCAATCGCCACAGCCGGAGCCGATGAAACTGCGCCTTCCTTAATCGCCGATGGACGCGTCGATGAGGCCATCGCCAGTCTGCACGGCCAGATCCGCGTGTCGCCAAATGATGCCCAAGCCCATAATCTTTTGTGTCGCGCCTATTTCAGTCTGGGCGACTGGGATCGCGGCATTTCCGACTGCGAGAAGGCAGTGGCGCTTGCGCCGGAAAACAGCCAGTTTCACTTATGGCTGGGAAGAATTTACGGTGAGAAGGCAGATGGATCCAGCTTCATGACAGCGGCCGGACTTGCGCGCAGAGTGCGCAGCGAGTTTGAAACCGCGGTTCGACTAAACCCCGCCAACGTCGACGCCCGTAGCGATTTGGCTGAGTTCTACCTGGAAGCACCGGGAGTTGTCGGAGGCGGTCGAGACAAAGCCGAGGCCCAGGCGAGCTCGCTGGCCACAATCGACCCGGTCATCGCTCATGGCGTAAAGGCTCGGATTGCGGAGAAGCGTAAGGATTTCGGTGCTGCCGAGCATGAGCTCCGTGCAGCAATCAATGACAGCCACGGTAGCGCGAGCGCCTGGCTTAACCTAGGACTTTTTTATAAGCACCGGCAGCAATTCGATCAGATGGAAAAGGCGCTGCAACACGTCCGTTCGGCGCCGCTGGACCGCCCTGATGCGCTGGTAGATGCCGCGGAAATTCTGATTCATTCTCAAAGAAATCTGCCGGAAGCTACCCAACTGCTGCACGCTTATCTGACCTCGAATGCCAAAGTCGAACAAGCTCCGGCGTTCAAAGTCCACTTTCTTCTCGGCACAGCTAACGAGGAACTCGGCCGCAAGAAAGACGCGGCCTCTGAATACAGGACGGCATTATCTATGGCCAGGGAATTCCGTCCGGCGCAGCAGGCGTTGCAGCGCGTGAGTCAGTAGGTTTGCGCGAAGGCTGTTTCAAAAGCCACATCTCAGTAAAATTAGTTTCTTATTTCACACCCAAGGTGGATGCCATGAAACCTGCTCGGGATCTGGTCCGGCTGAGCCTGTACGCGCTCACGGTTTCGCTGCTGGTTCAGGGTTTCGCATTTTCTGTGGAGTCGGAACCTACACTATCGTTAAAGCGCGCAGTTGAGCTGGCATTGGCGCATAGTCCGGCGGCCGCGCAAGCAAGCGCGGACAACCAGCGGGCATTCGCTTCTTATCGTGAAGCCAAGGACCAATACCTGCCCCAGCTCATCGTAGGTTCAGGCCTCGGAGACTCCTGGGGATATCCGTTGAGCTTGGAAGGGTCAGCGCCGTCGCTGGTGAATATTACCGCGCAATCGACGTTATTCAACCCCGCCCTGCGTGATTTTATCCATGCCGCGAACCTGGAATACAAAGCTACCGAAGAAGGGACCAAAGACCGCCGCGATCAGATTGTGCAGGACACCGTCCTCACCTACATGGAGCTGGCAAAGTGGGAGCGGCAAATGAACCAATTGCGACAGGAACACGAGGATGCCGCCAAGGCGCAAGAGATCGAAGATCAGCGCGTACAAGCCGGCGTCGACAGTCAAATTGCAGGGAAAGAAGCCCGGCTGGCCACAGCGCGTGCGTCGCTGCGAATAACCCAAGCCGAAGGTGCGGTCGATGTGCTGCGGATGAATTTGTCGCAACTTACCGGGGTTCCCGTGAACTCATTGCGGATCGCCCAAGAGTCGGTGCCGGCATTCCCAGCGATAGAACACGAAAGTACGGACACGGCTAAACAATCAGAATCGAATCCGGCAGTCCTGTTCGCGCAGCAGCATGCAATAGCACAACAGTTTCGGGCGCGCGGAGAGCACCGGTCGCTTTGGCCATCCGTTGATTTTGCCACTCAGTATGCGGTGCTGGCCAAATTCAATAACTGGGCACAGTTTTTCCCTAATAATGTGTTTGAACGGAACAATGCCACGGTGGGGGTGGTAATCCGCTTCCCTTTCTTCAGTCCTTCGCAACGGGCTCACGCCGAAGCCGCAGACGCAGAAGCGGTGCGCGCCGATAAGGAAGTGGAATCAACCAAGAACCAGGTCTCCCAGCAGACACTAAAGCTTCGTCGTTCAGTCGAACAGTTAAAGGCGGCACAAGAAGTCTCGGAATTGGAATATGAAATCGCGCAGTCCAACGTGGAAGCCATGCAAATCAAAATAAAGTCTGGGACAGCAACTTTGAATGAGGGCGACCAGGCGCGCGCAGATTTATCGGTAAAATACAATGCCTTACAGGACGCCAACTTTGAACTGATTCGGGCTCGCGTAGGTCTTTTGCGGGCAACGGGAGAGCTCCAATCCTGGGTAGATCAAAGTAAGTAGAACCTCTGGTGAACAGGCTTTTTGCCCTATTCGGTGCTCCCACGCGCCGTTCAGGGCAAAACTCATTGCGCTCGGGCTAGGCGGCCTTTAGGCTGAAAGCATCCAAGAAAGGAACGTTCCCAAGCTGTACCTCCGCGCGCTGCGGGTGACGTATTGGATACGCAAGACGCTGATTTCCAACCGCGAATGTTATTATAAATAAATACACTTATGCCATTAAAAACACTGTTCTTGAACCCTCCCTCTTTTGAAAACTTTGATGGCGGAGCTGGCTCCCGCTGGCCGGCTACTCGCGAAATCGAGTCTTATTGGTATCCAGTCTGGCTGGCCTACCCGGCCGGCATGATTGAAGGCGCTCGCCTGATCGATGCGCCGCCGCATTATATTTCCGCCGAAGAGACCATCAACACTGCCAAGCAGTATGAGTTTCTTGTGCTCTATACCAGCACTCCCGGTTTCCCGGGCGACATTCGTCTGGCCGAACGGATTAAAGAAGCGAACCCGAAAATCAAAATTGCATTCGTTGGTCCACATGTAACGGTGTTGCCGGAGCAATCGCTGAACGAAGGACGCGCCATCGATTTTGTAGTACGCAAGGAATTCGATTACGCGGTAAAAGAGTTCGCCGACGGCAAGCCGGTCTATGACATTCTGGGAGCATCGTTTCGCAAGAGCGGATCGATCACGCACAACGCCGACCGGCCCCAACTGCAGGACCTTGATTCCCTGCCGCACGTGACCGATGTTTATCATCGCGACCTCGACGTGCGTCGTTATAACGTGCCATTTCTTTTACATCCGTATGTCTCGCTTTACACCACGCGCGGGTGTCCAGCGCAATGCACTTTCTGCTTATGGCCGCAAACCACCAGCGGACACGCCTGGCGCAAACGTTCTACTGACGATGTTGCGAGAGAGATGGCCAAGGCGAAAGAGTATTGGCCATTTGTCAGAGAATATTTCTTCGACGATGACACTTTTAATATTCAGAAGGCGCGGACAGTTGAATTGTGCGCCAAGCTTAAGCCGCTGAACCTGACCTGGTCGTGCACCTCGCGAGTCACTACCGATTACGAGACGCTGAAAGCCATGCGCGAGGCAGGTTGCCGCCTTTTGATCGTGGGCTATGAATCTGGCGACGCGCAGATCCTAAAGAACATTAAGAAAGGCGCAACTCTCGAACGTGCCCGCCAGTTCACCAAAGACGCTCACAAGCTCGGGTTGGTGATTCATGGGGATTTCATCCTCGGCCTGCCGGGAGAAACACGCGAAACCA
>JBOGLH010000090.1:0-27554 GCA_050746025.1 Terriglobales bacterium
ATGACGGCGATTTCAGCGGTGAGGGGGAATACGCTTTCACCAGCCATACCGGAAACATTGAAGCAGTTGCGCCGGCATACGCTTCCATTGAGGTGCTTGCCCGGTCCACAAATGGACTCGTACAGAGCGATTTTTCGCTCGATCCTAAGCACGCGCCATTCCTGGTCCGCGGCGCCAACTCGCTTTCGGGCACTATCGGCAAGGCAGCCTCCTCGGTAAAGCTGTTCTCCTTCAGTGGTAAAATCCGTCTCAAGAAGCGCCAGAATTAGTACAGCTTCAATCACGCTAAATTGCCGCAAATGACGAATGAAACTCCTTCGTCCTCAGCTCCGCCAAATCGAGCCTTGACTGCGATATCGTTAGTCGGCTTCATGGGTGCCGGCAAAACTACTGTGGGCCGCGCGCTCGCCGGCAAGCTGGGCTGGGAGTTCGTCGACCTCGACGATGTTATCCAGGCACGAGACGGCCGCTCCATACCGGAGATCTTCCAAAACAGTGGGGAAAAGGCTTTTCGCAGCCTCGAACAGCAGCTTTTGCAGGACCTCGTAAGTTTCTCCCGGGTGAACGCCTCAGTACTTTCGTTAGGTGGGGGAGCATTCATCGACAATACAAACCAGCAGCTTCTGCGCGAAAATGAGATTCCGGCGGTGTTTCTCGATGCGCCCGCCGAAGAACTGTTTCTGCGTTGTCAGCGATCCGGTATAGACCGGCCATTGCTGAGCGACAGCAATGGTTTTTCGGCGCTTTATGAGCAACGGCGGCCTGCATACATGAATGCGGCATTCTGCATTCAAACTGCGGGACGGGAAATTGCCTCTATTGTCAATGAAATTATAATCCGGCTAGGGCTGGGTTCGTAATCAGGAGCCTCCAAGTGAAGTTTTATCCATCAGCATCGTCTTGCATCATTGCTCTCGCGCTGTTAGGACCTCAACTAACTACAACGCAGCCAGTCTTCGCGAAAGAGAAAGACCCTTCTGCGAAACTTGTGGATTCGGGCTCGTTTGGTGTGTTCAATGGCGCACATCGAGTAGCCACTGAGACGTTCTCCATAAAGCAAGATGGTGACGGTAGCATTGTTTCCTCCGAGTTCAAGTCCGAACAGGGTGAGCAGAGGGCAGTCCAATCTTCAGAACTGGACTTGACGGGCTCGGTTAATCTTCGTCACTACGAATGGAAAGAACTCATCCCAGATAAGATGCTCGCTACGGTTGACCCGAACGATACTTTTCTGATCGAACACTATTCGACCGGGCCGGATGAAAAATTACATGACCAGAACTTTCTGCTACCCGCGTCGACCTCGATTCTGGACGACTATTTTTTCATTCAGCGTGAAGTTCTGGCCTGGAAATTTCTCGCAACAGTGTGCAAGCAGCAGAAGACAGGGCTGGGTTGTCCTGCGAATCAGAAGGCGCAGTTCGGGGCTTTGAACCCGCACGCCCGCAGTTCCATGCTGGTCAGCATCGAGTTCACCGGGAAAGACAAAGTTACAGTTCGGGGCAGCGAGCGAGACTTGAGCCGTTTTATGCTGCGATCCGAAACCGGCGATTGGGCGATGTGGCTTGATGATAGTTTTAAAATTGTTCGTCTGTTGGGCGACAACGGCATCGAAGTGGTACGTGACTAGATCCGGAGCGCCGCCCGCGATCTCGTCTAAGGCTGTTTGGTCCAGCTGAATTTCGCCGGCGCGCAGAAACCAGGCACCTATGGCGCTGATTGACGGTCGCACGACACGCGTGCTGTTCACGGTGCTTCTGTTTGCCATTGGCCTGGGTTTTCTCTATGTCGCCCGCCGTACGCTCATAGCATTCCTATTCGCGGTGTTCTTCGCATATCTCGTCGATCCCGCGGTTTCACGGGTTCAGCGCTGGAGCAAGAGTCGCGGCATCGCCATCGCCGTTATTTACGCGCTCATCGTCATCATGCTGGCGACTTTCTTTTTCTTCGTCGGTCCTAATATCGGACGCGAAGCGCAGAAACTCACCGAGTCATTGCCGTCGCTTCTCGAAAAAGTCAGCAGCGGGCAGATTGCGGAAGAGATCGGAGTGGAACACCACCTCAGCGCCAACACCAGCCGGCAACTGAGCACCTTCCTTGCGTCCCATCGCCAAGACCTCCTCCGTCTTGCGCAAAAGATCGGGCTGCATGTAGCGGAACTTGCTCAAGATTCATGGCTGTTGATTTTGGTTCCGATTCTCGCGGCATTTTTCCTTAAGGATGCGCAAACCTTCAGTCAACTGGCTCTTTCAGTGGTCCACACCAAACCACAACGAGAATTCATGCAGGGCGTGATCAGTGACATGAACCAGATGCTGGCAGATTTTATCCGCGCTCAGCTCACTCTGGCGGCACTGACGTGGGTGGCTTACGCTTCCTTTCTCGCCGGGATGCGTGTGCCTTATGCCTTAATGCTTGGAACGGCGGGAGGCATCCTTGAATTCATCCCGGTGGTGGGCCCGCTGGTGGCAGCTTCATTGATCCTGGGCGTGGCGCTCCTCACCGGCTATTCACATTGGCTGGTTGTGTTGGTTTTCCTGATTGCCTGGCGCTTGATCCAGGATTATGTTGTGAGTCCACGAGTCATGGGCAAAAGCGTGGAACTGCATCCCCTGGCGGCGATCTTTGGTGTGCTGGCGGGAGGAGAAATTGCTGGCGTCCTCGGAGTTTATCTTTCAATCCCAGTCATGGCAAGTTTGCGGATTGTATGGAGACGCTGGCGCATGTATGCGGAACGGCGCCGCTTTGGCCCGTTGAATGAGTATTCTTTTATCGGTGAGCCGTCGCCACGGAAATAGCGCACTCGTAATTAATTTTACGCTGGCCGCTGGCGAACTGATTCGTCTCCGGCTTCTTTGGCTTGCTGATCAAGGTCCCAGGAAATCAGCTTATTCAGATCGTAACTGTAAGGGCCGTAGGCGCAAAACGACTTTTCATCGAACAACCGCTTGATTCCACAGCCAAGACAGACCTGATAGGAATGCTGCTGATAGCGGACCGGCCAACTCATCTTGCGGTGCCAACAGCCGCGCAATACCAAAACCGCAGCACCCGCAACCCCTGTAGCCATTAAACTGAGAGGAACCTTCCAACGTGACTTCTTTTCCTGGGACATAAACCTGAGAACAGCATTCTAACAGCGCTCCCCTGTGAATGCTTACTAAAGAACAGCACCAAGGGCGCATTGGTACCATAGAGAGATATTGCGATTGCAGCCGAATCGCTGTAACTTACTGGTAAGGCATATCCAGCCGCAGCTGGGACCAGCCCAGCCGAGTCGCCCAGGAACCGTGGCAGTCAAGAGGTGCGTTCAACTTAAAAATGAGTGCAACTCCTAACAATGCTGGATCGGAATGGGAACCTTCGCAGTTAGTGCCGTACGGCTCTGAAGCCGAAGCTCCCGCTCGCGCCGGTCAGGACGCACTCCAAGTGCTTCTGGCATTCGCATGTATCCATGAACAGACGGCTAAAAGGCGTTCTGCGGGGCTAAACGCGGAAACCTCCGCCGACGAGTACTTCGGGCTCGATGAAGTGCTGCGTTTAGTAGCCATGCGGGCCATTTCAATCACAAGCGCAAATGGCGTAGCCATAGCGTTGGTGAAGGGAAATGCCATCATTTGCCGCGCCTCGGCCGGCAAAATTGCTCCCGACCCCGGCATCCGGCTTGATCCGAATTCAGGATTTTCCGGAGCTTGCCTGCGCAATGGGTTAAGCGTGCGTTGCGACGATTCGGACAATGATTCTCGAGTTAACGCCCAAGCCTGCCGGGCTCTTGGTGCCCGGTCAATGGTTGCCGTTCCGCTTACCGCCAAGGGACGCGTGGTCGGCCTGATTGAGGCGTTTTCGTCCAAAACCCATGGTTTCAACGACGGGGATGTCAAAAGCCTTAGTTTGCTGGGCGAGTTGATCCTGGCGGCGATCCATCCAGAGGAAGAAGACCGGCTGGCGCAGTTAGCCGAAAAGATCCTGCCTCAACCCCCAACTGCAGTCTCGCAGCCGCGTGATGTCGAGAGAGTCACGATTCCTTCGATGGCGCCGGTGGTCGAGCCAGTCAAGCCACAGGCAGGACCGGCTCCCGAACTAAATCCTGCGATCGTGAGTGCGAGCGCGATTTCAATCCCGGCAGCTGTCGCTATGGCTTCATCCGCGGCGTCTGTTGCCGAGCGCGTGGAACCAAGTCGCGTCGAGGAGCAACGGCCGACAGTACGGCCCTCGTTGATTAAGACGGAGCCGGAACTGGTATCCATCCCGCAGCCTCGACTTAATTTCCCGCAGGAAAAGCGCTCGCCGAAAAGCATTCTGCTGGTAGCGGCGTTGGTGCTTGTGGCTGTCGGACTCGGGTGGGCCTGGTTCCACCATGCCGTGCAACTCACCACCAGCGCCAGCACTTTGCCGATTCGGCAAACGGAGAGTTCAGCGCAAACGGCAGAGCCGCAGCTTTCGAGTCAAACACCGATGAAGCCGGGTGCGACCCCTGAAGTCACCGGCATACGTCATTGGTCATCTCCGACTTCAAGCACTGTCGTCGTCGATCTGCAGGACCAGATTCAGTACGAGGCGCACACCCTCGACAATCCGCCGCGAGTTTATTTTGATTTGCAGGACACGAAAATGGCGTCCGGCCTGCTTAATCAGAGTATCTCGGTCGATGATTCATTTTTGAAGCGTGTTCGGATGGCGCAACCGAGTCCGAACGTTACGCGTGTGGTACTTGACACAAAAGGCCTCTCGGAAGTTTCAGTCAAACTTGATCCCAACCCGTACCGGCTTACGATTGACGTTCACAAAGTTCCGAGCACTCCTCTTCCCGCAACTCTGAGTAAACCGTCGCCGGCACTGACGACTGCTCCAAAGACAAAAAAGACTCACCCGGCTTCGTCGGCGGCCTCTGAATTTAGGGTGGTGCTGGACGCTGGCCATGGAGGCTGGGACCTTGGCACGGTCGGTCGGAAGGGTCTTTTGGAGAAAGACCTTGTGCTCGACGTTGTGGAGCGCCTGGGAAAACTCATCGAGCAGAAGTTGGGAGCGGATGTGATCTATACGCGGCAGGATGATGAGTATTTGCCGCTCGAAAAACGTGCAGAAATAGCGAACTTGGCCAGCGCCAACTTGTTCCTCTCAGTGCATGCCAATTACAGCGATCTCGCGACGGCGCGTGGCGTCGAAACCTACTACACGACTACGTATTCGTCGATCAAGGCACGAACCTTAGATGACGACCCGGCGCTGAAAAGCGTGAACTGGACCGGCGTGGACATCCGGGAAAAAGTCACGAATTCACATCGCCTTGCCGACGACATTCAGCATGCTTTATACGGCGGATTGGCCGAGCGCAATCCCGAGATCCGAAATCGCGGCGTAAAAGAAGCACAATACGTAGTTTTGACCGGAACTCAAATGCCCGCCATTCTTGCGGAAATTTCGTTCGTCAGCAGCCCGGCTGATGAAGACAACCTGCAAAGCTCAGAATACCGGCAGCAGATCGCCGAAGCGCTCTATCTGGGCGTCGCCAAGTATCGCGAGGAAGAGAAGCAGAAGCACACCAAGATCGCAAGCAATCGAAAAGTCACTAGCTCAGACTAACCAAATTCGGCCTTCGCCCGGGAATAAACGGCCGATCCGCAATCTGTCCTTCGAATTTTTCTGCCCATCTTCCCGGCACTTCATCTCCGCAATCAGGACAGCGCCCGTTCGCCGTGAGCCGGTACTCTTCAATGAAGTATCCGTAGCGGTGAATCAACCTCGACCGGCAGCGGCGGCAAAACGTATCCTCGAGATCACCCACTCTGCCAGGAAGATTTCCCGCGTACACAAACTGCAATCCGGCAGCTTTGCCGATTTCCGCCGCCCGCAGCAAATCTTCCGCGCGCGTGTCCGCGGTTTCCGCCATTTTGTAATCGCTATGGAAGGCGGTGACGTGCCATGGAATTTCAGTTGAAACACCCGCCAAAAATTCTGCCAGCTTCCGCAGTTCGTCGTCACTATCATTGAAGCCGCGGATCAATAACGTCACGATCTCCAGCCAAACGCCGTTCTTGTGCAGCCAGCGAATGGTGTCAAGAATGGGGCCAATGCGTCCGCCGAGCTGACGATAATGCTGATCATCGAAGCTCTTCAAATCTACTTTGTAAAAATCGATCCACGGCCGGATGTATTCGAGGACCTGCGGAGTTCCGTTTCCGTTCGAGACAAATGCCGTCTTTAGTCCGGCGGCTTTCGCTGCTTTAAATATTTCGACTGCCCATTCAGCCGTGATCAACGGCTCGTTGTACGTGCTCACTAAAACCTTCGCGCCCTGGCGAATCGCATCACGCACCAGCAACTCAGGCGACGCCTGCAGTGGAGAAGAAACCGCATGCGGATCACGCAATGCCTGCGAGGTCACCCAATTCTGGCAATAGGAGCAGTGCAGGTCGCAGCCAAGCATGCCAAAGCTGTAGGCCAGCGCTCCGGGATAAGCATGAAAGAAGGGCTTTTTCTCGATGGGATCGCATTGCACTCCGCCCACATATCCCCACGGAACGTAGAGTTTTCCACCCTGATTGAAGCGAACTTTGCACACGCCTGCCTGGCCTTCCGCGATTGGACAACAATGCCCACAGGCAAAGCAGCGGAGACGACTGCGCTCAATGGGTTCGTACAGTTCGCCTTCGCGGACATTTTGATTCAGAATTTCGCGGAGGGATGACAACGGAAACCTCTGCTAGTATTTTAAATCGATCGAAAGAGCCTTGCTATCGCGAGGCGCGCGTAGTGGAAGATCCCATATGATGCGAACGGAGCCAGGAGTCGGCTTCCTGGTGCTCGGCAGCTCGGTGATGATCGGTCAAATGCGGAGCGCTGTTGATGACGATTACTCGTCCGGTCTCGTCTCCCGCGGCTTGTGCCAGCAGTCCCCAGAAATAGGCTCGGCCGAAATCCTGCTGGGTACCCTTTCCGGCCCAGAAACAGCTTGCAATTTTGACCGCGGCACGCGGATTACCGTTGTCTGCGGCCTTCAGAAACCAGCCCAGCGCCGCATGATAGTCCTTCGCCGTGCCGTCACCGCTCGCGTATTTAATGCCAAGGGAATACTGGGCAGCGGAATTGTCCTGCCGAGCAATCTTCTCCAGATCGGGCACGGTCATTCCGACATAGTCGACGCTCATGGGTTTCGTTTCGGCGGCCTGCGAACTTGGAGGCGAAGTAAATTTGTTCATAGCCTCTGATATCCAGGGTGCAAGGAGCCAAACGCCGAATATTACGGCCGCAATTCCGCAGGCAAATAAAATTGCCAGGCGGGCCCGAGGCGACGGCACCAATGCGATGAGATCGCTTTCCAGCGACTTATCAGGTGTCAGTTGGAGTTCATTTTCCTGCTTTGCTTCGGAGTGGTCAGTGATCAGAACTTTGCCTATGGGCTGCCTGCATCGAATAATTGCGTTGGCGATAATGCGTGCCAGGCGTTCTAAAGTGTGAGCATCGTTGTCCCAGAAGGCTGCGACCTCGGGCGAAAAAACTTCCAGAATGCCGATGTTCTGATTTTTATGGACAACAATCGGGCACGCGATGATCGACCTGATGCCTAACCTCCGGCAACTCTCACGATCGACACGCGGATCAATCTCGGCGTCATCGCAAATCAGAGTCTTCCCGCTGCGAATGCACTCTGCAGAAAAGCCTGAGTCGGTATCGAGCTGAGCGCCCAGCTCCGGAGAGTCATTCCCAGCCCGCGCCTCGCAAATCAAATCTGTAGATGTAATCTCGTTGCGCAACGCAATCGCCGACCCAGTGGCCCAGGTCAATGCCAACGCACGTTCGGCAATGAGTTGCAGCGCTGCGCTCAGGTTTGGGCCAAATAATTCAACGTCCTTTTCGATCTCCGCCCATTCAGCGATCAACGAACTGTAGCCTGCAGCTGATCCCGGTCGCGCATAAACAGTCCGCTGCACGGAGGCAGGGCTGGCATTTTCAATGGGTGCGTCTGACTCGGCAGCCAAGTTCACGTCGCTCGCTGCCTGATTCACTTCCAGCCATCGCCGCAGTTGTTGGAGAGAAATTTCCGGCAATTCCGGAAAACGAATGCCCACTCGTCCGGAACCTTCTGACCAAACCACATGGCCCGTCGTATAAATGCGATCGCCGGTTTCAGAGAGATCAAGCGCAAGCGGCAACAATCGGTTTACTTTTAATGGTCCCGGAGTTTGAATACAGGTTCCGGATTCGCTGATGTTGATTATTTCGCAAAGCTCGAGCGAGATAGCTTGGGCGCTGCCGTTCAGGCTGGCATAAGCGGGAGTGTGCACGGCATTGCGAACTGCGCGTCGCCGTTCCCGGCTGTAAATTGCGTTCTTCTGGGCAGTATCCACCAGGCTGGCTCCGGGGCGCTTTCCACCTAGCTTCATCTTACCCCAGCGAAAGCGAAGCCTCCACGTATTAATCGCTGCCCGGGACCGCTTTAAGCTCACTTGCGGACGGCGGTTTCGCCCAGATGCGAAACTCGCGAAATCGCCGCAACCATCATGCTTGCAAGCAGCTGCATCGTACTCGCATGCTGCTGAGTGAACGCCTTGGGGGTGGCCGAGAGCACCTCGAAGATGCCTAGAGTTCTATGCAAGTGTCGTAGCGGCGCCGCTAGTATCGATCGCACACCCAGCCGGCGACAACTGGCCAGGTCGACTTGAGGATCATCTTCCGCGTCATTGCAGAGCACAATTTCGCCGCTGCGCAAACATTCAGCTGAAATACCCGAGTCCGTCTGTAACCGAATTCCCACATCCGGCGCAGTCCGACCAGCACGCGCGCGGCAGATGACCTCGCTCCCACTGCGAAGCGCGATCGCCGCGCCCGTAGCTCCGGTTAACGCCTGGGCGCGCTCGGTTATGACGCCTATCGCCGGCTCAAGATCAATCTTCGCACCGTAAAGGCCATGCGCGTTCGAAGCTGAGGAAAAAGATGGCGCATGATGCCAATCGGAAACGTCGCCCGCATCGGGCGCTGAATATTCCATCTCGGGGACACTGGAGAGGAGCTCGCGCACTAAACGGTTGAGCTCGTCGTCTTCAATCAGCCGCGCCAACGGTTGCGCGCGCAGAGAGCCGCCAAACAGACGCGACAGGCTGAGAACAGCTTTACTGCCGCAGGCCAGGCACGCAGGCGTGGTGTTGGCGCCGATCAATTCGCATTGCACGCAAAAAATAGCAGTCGGTAAAGAAAGAAAATGTACTTGAGAACCCGGCAATCGAGCGGCCATCAGGCAAGCTTCCTCCGAATGAGAAAAGGCTTAATCTAAAGATCGCTGTCGGTGAGAAACAGTAGCGGAGAAGGTTCGGTCTGTGGAAATCAGCCGGCGCGCGCTTGCAGGAATGCGGAGTCTTCAATCGTGATGAGAATTTCGTGATTTGAAGTTATGACGCGGTGCAGAGCATCAGCCAAGCTGGTCGCGAAAATGGAAGTGAGAAGGTTGATATCCATTTGTAAGTCAGGCTGCGCGTAACGGCGAAACACAGTCAGCGTGCCGCAATAATGATTGCCTGTGCTCACCAGGTCAAGGTTAAGATTCCATGTGTTTCTGAATCCCGGCGCAACGAAGCTTCCCGCTTTTCTCCAACGCATGGGCGGGAACGCCGTCGCTTGAGCTCCGGCCAATTCTCCGCTGCCCGAGTAAGTCTCCACCCGCAACTCGAATCCGTCGAAATCATTTTCTTTGAATGCCCCGCCCAAGATTCGAGAGATGTCATGGAACTTCGACGCCTCATTCAGCTCTTCTGCAGCTCTTCGAATCGCCAGATTGTTGACAAACGCCTGGCGCTGAGCGACGGTCTTCTGCGCCACACGACGCAGTTCGCCGAATTCCAGATACCCCAGATGTTGCACGCCCATCCAAACGCCAGTCCCAAGTACGGCAAGAACCAATCCAAGGGTACTACCGGTCGGCCACAACAAAAACAGGCTCAACAAGGCAAAGATGGCAGACACGCCGTAAAGAACAATCACCACCTGGCGATGCGACATTCCCCGCTGCAAAAGCTTGTGATGAATGTGCTCACGATCGGCAGTAAACACCGGGCGTCCGCTGATCAATCGGCGCAGTACTGATAGTGAAGTTTCGAGGATCGGCAGTCCAAACGAAACCATTGGTATGGCGACAGCAACGATAGTGGGTGTTTTCTGCGAGCCGTAGAGCGCAAGGGCGCTTAGCATGAAGCCAATAAAGAGACTGCCGCAGTCCCCAAGAAAAATTGTTGCAGGATTAAAGTTGTAGCGGAGAAAACCTACGATCGCGCCGGCCAGTGCCAACGCAACCAGGGAGATCAGTGACATATTCCCCAGCAGCGCGACCACGAACAGGACCAGCGTAGAGAACAGCGCCGAGCCAGCGGCCAGGCCATCCAGTCCATCGATCAAATTAAATGCGTTGGTGATTGCGATCACCCACACAATCGTTAACACCAGACCGGTAACCCAGGAAAACCGGTGCGTACCAAAGAGGACCGGCAGGGCAAAAATTCGCAAGCCTCCGGCAAACAACATGGCGCCGGCAACTGCCTGCACCGAAAACTTCAAGAGCGGACTGGCATTGCGACGATCGTCGTAAATCCCAAGCAAGAAAATTAAAATCGCCGGGGGAAGGATTACGGCCAAGGGCGCCAGAGAAAGACCCACCGCAGAGTGGATTCCAAACCTGCCGGCAAAAAGTGCCATCCCAATTGCAATCAAAAACGAAAACACGATCGCAACTCCACCTAGCCTGGGTATGGCCGCATTGTGGAGATGACGATGATCGGCAGGAGCGGAAAGCCATCGCTTGCGAATCGCGATATCGCGGATCACTTTGGTGAAGACGAACGAAAGCAGCAGCGAACTTATGAAAGTTCCCAGGAATAATGACGTCAATCAGTCCCCTCAAACCCCGTTGTGGACGAATGCTATTACTTCGACTATAGCCGCGGGACGCGCGAGGAACCATTCTCTTTGTAGGTACCGCCAGATGTTTCCGATATGTGTACACCGGCGAAATGGAAACCAAGTTCGACGGATTGCCGTGCTAGACTCCAGCAGAAAATGCGAATCATCTCGGAATTGCACGGTTCTCGATGGTGTGCTTTCTATGCGCTTATAGCTTTCGGGATCGCGGGTTTTGCGCAGACGGCGGTTCCGGTTAATCAGGCTTCATCGGCTGTTGCTAACAGTTCTGAGTCGAAGCCGATTCTTTCCGCCGGCGATGCAGCGGTGCGCCTTGGCGCGGGCGATCTGATTCAAGTCAGCATTTACAACGTTCCCGAGCTCGACACGAAACTGCGAGTGAGCACCACCGGGGAGATCTACCTGCCGCTGATTGACTACGTCCACGTCGCAGGTCTCACTGTCGATGAAGCTGAAGCAGTCATCGAGAGGCGCCTGGACCACGGTGGATTCGTAAAGAGCCCGCATGTTCAGATTTTCGTGCAGGAGTACAACTCAGCGGGGGCAAGCGTTCTTGGCGAGGTCACCAAGCCCGGCGTTTATCCGATTTTGGGCGATCAGAAGCTATTCAGCTTGATTTCGACTGCCGGCGGATTGACTGATCGTGCCGGCAAGAGTATCACGGTCACCCATCGCGATCAGCCGCCGGTCACGGTTCCCATCTCGCACAACATAGAGGACCATCCTGAAAGCAATATCACCGTTCTTCCGGGTGACATTGTTACCATTCGCCGCGCAGACATAATTTATGTCGTTGGTGAAGTGAATCGTCCCAGCGGATTCCTGATGGACAGTGGTCACATCAGCGTGCTACAGGCGATTGCGCTGGCAGGAGGAACAAACTCTGCCGCGAAGCTGAATGCAGCGCGAATTGTCCGCAAAGGTCCATCAGGACTCATCATCGTGCCGGTACAACTGAAAAAACTGATGGAAGCAAAAATCAGTGACCTACCGATGGAAGCAGACGATATCTTGTTTGTGCCCACCAGCGCCCGCAAGCTGCTGCAGGCCCGCACCGCCGAGGCGGCAGTGCAAATGGCAACTGCCGTTGGAATCGTGGCAATTCGACCCTAAGCAGCCACCGCTGCTTCGGAACTGCTCACTCCTGGTATCACGTCATTCAACACTAGTAGATATTCATCTGCCGTGCGTTCGCGCGAAAGGTTGCGGATGATGTACTCGCGTCCATTTCGGCCCAGCGATTCGCGCAGCCAGTCTTCTTTTCGCAATCTCAGGATTGCGTCGCAAAGCTGATCAACATTTTCTGGTTCAATGCAAACTCCGGCCCGGCTCGATTCAATCATTTCTCGTGCCTGTCCGCCGACCCCCAGAATCACCGGCTTGGCGCAAGACATGAACTCCAGCATTTTTGTTGGGATTACGGTTTCAAACACTTCGGATTTTTTCAACAGAACCAGGCAAGCATCTGAGGCCGCGATATAGTCGGGGACCTTCTCTCTGAGTTGCTGCGGCACAAATCGAATATTCGAAAGGCCTTTGGAGCGCGCGATTGCGCTGATCCGCTCGCGATCGGCACCTTCTCCTACGAGCATGAAAAGTACGTCTGGTTCGGTCTTTTGAAAGCGCTCTGCCGACGCTATTAGAGTGTTCAACCCGTGGGCCAGCCCCATGGTTCCGATGAACGAGGCTATGAATTTCCCATCGCCGCCCAGGCTTTTGCGCAAATCATGATCGGCGAATCGGGGGTTGAACATTTTGGTTTCCACCCCATTGGGCACAACCGAAATCTTCTCCGCCGGAATCTGCCATCTGCTGATCAGGAATTCTCGGAATGCGGGGGTCACAACCACAATGTGATCAGCCTTCTGATACAAGAATTCGGCGATCCTGGCCAGCGAACGATGCAGCACAGACTTCGCATTACCCACTCCCACGGCCACCAGTGACTCCGGCCAAAGATCACGCACTTCGAAGATAAACGGCACGTGCTTCAGTCTCGATATCCACCAACCTGCCAGGCCTACCAGCAACTGCGGCGAACTCGCGATCACCACTTCGGGCGCACCCAAAAACGATCCTGTGATTGCGGCCGAGGCCAGAAAAGAACTGTAGTTCAGTATCCGCTCCATCGGCCGCCGATTTGGCAAAGGCAGAAGCCATGAGCGGACCACGTTGACGTCACGGACTCGTTCGCGAAAGATCATGCGGCGAAAACTCTTGCGGTACTCTGGCCGGATAATTCCATTGGGATGGTTCGGGAAACCGGTCAGCACGGTCACATCATGGCCGGACTGCGCCCAGCGTTGCGCCAATTCTGAGACGCGGGCAGCGGGCGCTCCCATCTCGGGTGGAAAGTACTGCGATATGTACAGAATCTTCAAACCGGCCTCAGTAATAGCAAAGTTTGAAAGCCCCTTTGTAGAAAAGCGCGCGGCTCCGTTTGGACCTGCTCTGCGCAAAACCTTCCCAACGTTTGGCGTACACATCGAAAAATTTTTCGGAGGTAATTCGATACATCACGCGCAACTGCGTCACATGCAGCCGGTGATAAAAGCGGCTTGCGATCATCGGCAGCATGGTCCCTGACAATTCATAGCGCGACCAAAATCCCAGGTCATAGCGGTCAAGATTCGACTCCAGGGTCTTGACGGCGGCCGCGAACAATCCCATGGCCTCGCGGGATCCGGTCGCCAGAAAATAGTCGTAGACGCCCCATGCGGCCCAGATGAAGCCATTCAGAATGTGCGTCGGCGGTGAAACCAGATACTCCTCGAACCAGATATTCTTCGCAGCATCCACAAACCTCACGCCTCCCGCTGCAACATCAGCCAGAAAGCTGCGAAATGCCAGCGCCGCACAATTCAAATACTTTCTTTCGCCGCTGTCGGCGTGCGCGCGCACCAGCAGCGAAATCGCCTGTCCCTGCGCCAATCCCGAATACCATGGGGCCTTGAGGGTCTCGCGATATTCCCAGTCAAAATGATGGTTCCACACATGCAATCCATGAGAGTTTCGCTCCAACCGTTCGCATAACCAGTCGCTAGCCTTCAGGAATTTTGCACGGGCTTCGGCGCCACCGGCTCGCGAGAAGAGGTTGTAATTCCCCAGACCCCATTGCGCGATCGCAATCGGGTTGTATTGCAGTCCAACCGCCCCGTGATAATTGAGCAGCGGAATTCCCTGGGCATCGTGGGGGCCGCTATATTGCGCCTTCTCCTCAAAGGTCATGTGATACTCACCGAGCGCGTGAGTGGGAGCGTTGGAATTCAGTTCGGCGTGATCGTGCCAAAAACTCAAGTGGCTGGCGCTGGGCCATAGGTATGCACGGAAAATCCGGCGATAGTAGCTCAGTGCCATCAAAATTTTGACTTATGCGAAGGAAACTGAGGCGACTATAGCATCGAATTGCGCGCTCGCTTCTGAGTGGAACCTAAACCATCAAGGGGCAAGACGGTGGTTTTCGTTCACATCTGGCTTCAATTTTCTTAAGAAACCAGCGGGATCGGGAGAGTGGCGGGCTGGGTTGCTGAGACTTGCCGCGCCAGCCCCGACCGCAGCGATCCTGCGATGCGAATGGTTGTGAGAGTGGACGTCACAATCTCTTCAAATGCAATCGGGGCTTGGACGCCCGATGCGATGCAGTCGGAGAAAGCGCGCCATTCCGATTTGTGACCTTTGTCCTGCCGCAAGCGTGAATGAAATGTTTTCTTCTTTCCATGACGGATCAAATCAAGCCGGCGAAAATCCTCCAGCGCCGCAACCGCGCCGCCTCTGAATACTTCGATGCGCTCCTTAGAAAATGAACGGTCGCCACTACAAACGTACGCGATCGATCCGATTGACCCATCTGCAAACTCGATCGTCGCAGTGACGTCTTGGCCGCCCGGCGACGGAGCGCCTTTGGCTTGTACCGAAATCGGGCTTGACACACAAATAAAAGAGAGCAAGTCCACGAAGTGGCACATCTCGGAAAGAATGCGCCCACCACCTTGTTCGGGATCGGTCACCCAATGCTCCGGCGGAAGCGGGCCTGCGTTCACGCGGTAATGCATGGTGAACGAGCCGTCGGCCTGCGCCAGAAATGTCCGCGCCTGCTGGATCATCGGCGCAAACCTCCGGTTGAATCCGACCATAAGCCGGCAGTTCGCGGCACTGGCGTACGCACTCTGGATCGCTTCCAGTTCTTCTTCGGTCAGGCAAAGCGGCTTCTCGCAAAAAACGTGCTTGCCGCATTCCAACGCCCGGATAACTTGTGCCGCGTGAAGATTGTGGCGTGTGGCAATTACCACAGCATTAATTGAATCGTCAGAATAAATTTGCTCTTCGTCGGTGGCACAGAATGCGAACCCAAATTTCTTTGCCGCCGATTGTGCGCTGACGCCATTGCCTGCGCAAACTCCGGCGAGTTCCGTATTCGATTGCCGCATCGCGGGTATCAGCACCTCGCGCGCAAAATTGCCCGCGCCCAATAATCCGACTCGAACCTGATTTTGGAAAGGAGCCCGCGATTGATGTTCGACCAGTTCAAGTCGTCGTGACCCACTCTGCAGATCACCCGGATATTGGATGATCACGCCCAAATACAGCTGCTGCGTTTTGCCCGCGATCAGCTCGTACGCGGATGTTGCACTCTCAATGCCATAGCGGTGCGTGACCAACGGCTTCACATTTAGCTTGTCATCCGCGAGAAATTGCAAGAATGCTTCCATGTTGCGAGTTTCTGTCCAGCGAACATGTCCAATGGGGTAATCGATTCCCTTCTGCTCAAAAGTAGAATCGTAGCGACCCGGCCCACATGAACGTGACACTCTGAAGTCGAGTTCTTTATCGTAATAACGCCGCCGTTCGAGCTCCATGCCGACCGCACCCACAGCAACCACAATGCCGCGATCGCGCGCGACTTGCGACGCTAGATTGACGGGCGCGCTGCTCAAAGTTTCTGCGGTAATAAGAACCGAATCCGCACCGTAGCCGTTAGAGTGGCGCAAACACAGATCGCGATATTCCTCTTCGCAAGCGGTGGCTGCGGTCGCTCCCATACTCACAGCAAGAGCAGCACGCTCCTGTACCAGATCCAAGCCGATCACGGTACAGCCGGCAGCGCGAAGTATTTGGACGGCGAGCTGTCCCAGCAACCCCAATCCGATGACGGCCACAACTTCGCCCAGTGTGACTTCAGCCGTGCGAACCGCGTGCATCGCGATTGCGCCAACTGTAGTGAAGGCTGCACTTTCAAAATCCACCGCTGAAGATGAAATCCTCGCCGCCAGCATTCTTGGAACGCAGGCAAATTCAGCATGAACCGCGAAACCGGCGCCGGCACAAGCGACGCGATCTCCTACTCGAATATCTAAGACGCCTTCTCCAACTTCGATCACGGTCCCTGCACAGCTATATCCCAAAACTGATGGCTGATCGAGACGGCTTCGAACGGCTGCAACGGCTGCCCCGATCCCCTCGCGACGAATCTTGCTCACCACATCCCGCACTAAGTCCGGCCGCGCCAGCGCTTTCTGAATCAAATTCTTCGACGCAAATTCCGAGGACGCACGCTCAGTGCCCGCGGAAACCAATGACGCAGCCACCCTGACCACCACGCATCCTTTGGCGGCGCGCGGCGCGGGGACATCTCTCACTTCAATTTGCCCGTTACGCGCGTTTTGCAAAATCTGCTTCATGCAATCGCCGCCTGCACGGATTCTTGTGATGAAAAATCGGCGGCTCCGTCAACGAAGCTCTGCGTCCATAACTCTAGTGTCAGGAATTGCCAGATTTGCATTGACCAGTCGTGAGTTCCGCTGCGATGTTCGCGAACAAGTTTGTGAATAGACTCAGGCCGAAACAATCCGCGGCTCTTAATATTCGACTCAGAGAGTAAGTCGTCGGTCATCTCCTTGAGGTCGTTAGCCAACCAATAATCTGTCGGCGCCGCAAATCCTGCCTTCGGCTGCCCCAGCACCTCATTGGGTAGAATGCCGTTCATCGCTTTGCGAAAAATATCTTTCGTGATGGGCGAGAAAAAGCCGTTCAGCTTTAAATTCGGCGGAACATTCCAGGCTACAAATTCCGCAAACTCACGGTCGAGAAAGGGCACCCGCACTTCGACTGAGCACGCCATGCTCATCTTGTCGTTGTAATTAAGATTCAGGCTGGTCATGAAGATCTTGGTGTCGAGATAAAGCATCTGGTTCAGAAAATCGGCATGGCTGACTTTTTCGAACGCCGCTGCGTGCTCACACTCGGCTTCATAATCTGCCATCGCAATTCGCATGTCCGGCGAATAGAGGATGGATTTCTGCGCGGAGTCCAGATAAGTACAATTGCTAATGAATCGTTCTTGCGCGGGGAGATCAGCGGAACGGAGCATCTTCTTGGCCAGCCGCAATGGCCCTTTCAGGCTGCTCCCACGCAAATTGGGAACCCGATTGATCACGGATCCGGCGACGTCCCGCATTGCCGCTGGGATTTTTCCATACGCTCGAGCCCAGCAGTGAGCGGCGTGTTTGCGGTAGCCCGCGAACAGTTCATCAGCCCCTACGCCCGAGAGCAACACAGTTACATCGTGACTGGCTTCGCGGCAAACCAAATATGCCGCAATGATCGCCGGGTCCGCGGCAGGCTCGTCCATGTGCCAGCAAAGCCTGGGCAGGAGACACGCCACATCAGGCTCGACCACAATTTGCTGATTCTCGCAGCCGAGTTGTCGCGCCAGGCGGGCCGGAACTGCGGGATCGTCCAACGTATTTTCGCCTTTGAGATACTCTTTCGGAAATGTGACGGTGTAAGTTCGCAGCGGCTTTTTTGAAGACTGCGACATCATGGCGACGATGCTCGATGAATCCAGGCCCGCGCTCAGAAACGCTCCCACCGGCACGTCGCTGATCATCTGCTGTTATACCGAGTACTGGAAGCGTTCGCGAATCTCGTGGGTCAGCATCTCCTCGGAAAATCGGAAATCATGGTCGGCAGGAGGAAAGTTCAAATCCCAGTACTGAGAGATTTTCAATTCGCCGTCGCGAAAGATTGCGGAATGGCCCGCAGGTAATTTCAAAATGCCATCGAAGAGCGTCTTGGGATCCGGCACCCACAAAAAACTGAGGTACTGATCGAGCGACTGCAAATCAATTTTTGCTTCTACGCCACGAACTTCGAGCAATGCCTTGGCTTCCGATGCAAAAGCCAGCCTGCCATTGCGGCAAACGTAATAAAACGGCTTAATCCCGAAATGATCGCGCGCCATGAACAACTGCGGCCGCGCCTCCCGCAAGTCGCAAATTGCGAATGTGAACATGCCATTCAAACGCCCCACACAATCGGCGCCCTCTTCTTCATACAGGTGAATCACCACTTCTGTGTCCGCGAAGGAATTGAAGCGGTGGCCTTTTGCTTCCAGTTCGCGACGCAAGGTGCGGGCATTATAAATTTCGCCATTGTAGGTAATCCACACATTGCCGTCTTCATTGGACATTGGCATGTGGCCGCTGTCGGAGAGATCGAGAATAGACAATCGCCTGCTGCCCAGCCCAATGTATGAACCATCCGGCGAGCGATGGTGCCACAAGCCGCCGTCGTTCGGCCCGCGATGCCGCTGCACCGTGTTCATTCGCGCCAGTGTTTCCCGGTCTCCCCAATTCGCGAGTCCACTAATGCCGCACATGAGACTCCTTCACAATAGTGAGTTCGCGCGACCGGAGAGGTAATATCTCTGGCGCTGCAATTTTCGCTTCGTACACTTTCGCCTTGATTTGAAAAAACTGAATGCCTTGCAACCCGCAATAGATCAGTCCCGGCACACCGTCAAGAAATCCCAGGCACAGCAGGTATTTGTAAAACATGAAAAGCAGCGAGGAACCGGGAACGGCGAAAAACTTCTTGCGGATCCAGCGGCGTCGCTCAGCTTGCGTCCCCAACAATCTTGCTTGCAATTCAAGGCGGTCTCTTCCCGATTCCCTCCAGACCTGCGCCTCCCAATTCGAGTACTCGTTGTGTTTTTCAATGTAGCGGGAGAGGCTTTCGACGTTGCGGTGAACCAGACGCTCTTTCAGTTTTTCGGTTCGTCCATTCACCATCACATGCTCGTGCACTTCCATGTCGCACATAGAGCCATCCTGGTGCTGGGCGCGGCATTCAAAACCACCTCTGCCGTGGCGAAACAAAGACAGCTTGTAAAAACTTGCCCCGCAGTGGCGCAATCGCCGCCCCAGAAAAAACATATCCAAGCCGATGTAATAACCGTCGACACTTGGATTGCGAATGGCCGCCTCTATTTCATCTGCCAAAGCTGGAGTGAGCGCCTCGTCAGCATCCAACAGCAAAACCCACTCGTATTGCAGAGGCAGCATGTCGAGGGCCCACTGCCGTTTCTTCGGCCACCCACCGCGATAATAAAACTGGATTACACGCGAGCCGCAGCTTCGCGCGATCTCTGCCGAGTCGTCCGTACTTTGCGAATCGATGACATACACCTCGCCCACACCGCGCAACGACTCCAGGCACCGGTGCAGATTACGGCCTTCATTTCGCACCGGAACGATAACGCTGATGGGAAGCGGGACGGCAGGCGAGGTTCGCGGTAGATCGGCGGCTGGAACCGTCGATTCCGGCTCACTCCACAAAGGTGCCGCCATTGCTTGCATTCTGATGGTGTACTGCGCCCATCTTACTGGAATGAGGCGAGCGGAAAACGCCGCCGGGAGTGTACAACTTTGTACTCTACAGTCCCAGGCGGCTCGTCTATTCTTTGCCAGTGGCGTGCACCGCAACTCCTCCCCCATCAAAGAACGCCGTTGCCGACTTCTGGAATGCCGAACCGTGCGGCACCCGGTATCTGGGCGAAGAATCCGATTTCGAGGGACACGCCGACGCCCGCTATCAACTCGAACCGCATATTTTTGATTTCGCCGGCTTCACTTCGGCGCGCGGATTGCGGGTGCTGGAGGTCGGCGTTGGCATGGGCGCTGATTACCAGCAATGGTTGCAGGCAGGCGCCATTCCCACGGGAATCGATCTTTCGGCGGTTTCGCTGGACCGCTGTCGCCACAGATGCGAACTCGCGGGTTTTGTGCCCGATCTTCATCTAGCGCACGCCGAGGACTTACCATTCTCCGCGAACTCATTCGCAGTGGTGTATTCCTACGGCGTTATGCACCACAGCCCCAACACCGCGAAGTGCATACGGGAAGCCTGGCGCGTATTATCGCCGGGAGGTGAGGCGCGCATCATGCTTTACCATCACCTCTCGCTAACAGGAATCATGTTGTGGTTGCGATTCGGCCTTTGGCGGGGACAATCGATTCGGCAATGCGTTTACGAAAACCTCGAAAGCCCGGGAACCAAAACCTTCACGCGCAATGAAGTTTTCGAATTGATGTGCGATTTTGAAAACGTCAGCATCGATCAGGTCTTCAGCCCCGGAGATCTGCTGCTGCATGAGCCGTCCTCGAGATTCACGGGAGGCGCATACCCTCTTCTGTGGAAACTCTTCCCTCGCGCACTGGTCCGCAAAATTGGAAAGCGATGGGGTCTGTTTCTCCTCATTAGGGGCAAGAAGCCCTGAAGGGGTGCGCGCTCCGGACTTCTAACACATACGGATTGGCTAAGAAGGCTTTGTACATGCCTCGCCCAACTAAAAACAGCCGATCTTTCTTTTCCTGCCGCGCAAAGCTCGGCCGCCACATTAGAAGATACAGCAATCCGTGCCACCGCTTTCGCGAGTGACTCCGGGGAGAACTGCTGGAAGTACTGCGCGGATTCACCACAGACTTCCTTATGAACCGGCAGGTCCGAGGCGACGACCGGCAGTCCGCCCGCCATGGCTTCGACCAGAGGATGGGCAAAGGTTTCCGCATACGCCGGTGTCACATAAACATGGCAAGCGCGGTAAAGATGATGTAACGATGCGTATGGCACCGCGCCCAATTGCACCACCTGATCTTGAATTCCCAAATCGCGAACCAGCCTGCTCGCCTCTTCAGTGTCGTAAGTCCCGGGATTTGCGCCGCGCTCCAGCTTGCAGGTCAGAAACAGCTTGACCGGCTTTCGCGGAAGAAGATTTTGTATGAGCGGGACCGCCTGGAGCAGGGTCTCGAAATTTCGGTAGTAGTTGTAGTGACTGACAAACAGAAGGCGCAAACAGCCTTCAGCTTCACCAAGCCTTCGTTGAATCTGTTCGGTGAGTGGCGTCTGGTCGGCAAAAAACGCCGTGTGATCAAAGCCGTGATGGATAACGGCAGCCTGCCTGCCTGTCCAGCGTTGCAATTCATCGGCGAAAGCCTGGCTCGGCGCGACCGTCAGGTCTGCCCAGTACACGGATCTTCTGGCCAACACGCCTTTTACCAAATTATCAACCAACATGAAATACTCACGACGGGAACGCAGATCGTGAAAAAAATCAGCGGACGTATAGAGGGAATTACCGCTCAACAGAATTTGCGGTACCGGAGACTTACGCAGCGCGAAGTTACCCGCTGAAATCAGAACATCAGCGCCAGATTTCCGGATCAGAGGCGGAAGTTTCCATTGCTCAAAAAGAAATCGACGTGCGGTACCGGAAATATCTTCAGGACAGATGAGGTCAACACTTCTGAGCCGGTCAAAATTCGGGCGTAGAGCAGGTTGCACCGCCAGCGTCGTATGCACCCCAGGCAACGCCGACAACTGGGGAATAACATTATGCAAATAAGTAAGGCCGGCGCCGGCGCTGGCCGCAAGGCCATTGACGAAGATGCGGATCATTGGAAGGCGGCCCGCGTAAACTCTCCTATCGCCGGTTGCGAAAATTCGGTTTCGGGCATCACCACCAGGTTGGTGAACGCAACATCCGTCTCCGCCAGGCGTACCAGATCAGCCAGGATGAATGCCATTGCCCACAAAAATACCGAGAGGTAGTAACCGGCTGCGAAGAGCCAATCTTCAAAGCCGGCATCGATCAATCCAGCGACAATTATTGCTGCTGCAGGAACCGCAGGAGCAAAAACATTTCCCGAGCGTCGCAGGCGCATGAGCGCGGCTCTCGCTTGCAAAGCTGTCGTACCGATTAAAAGGTAAAACGGAAACACTCCCAGCAGCCCTGACCACTCCGCAATTGCCAGATAACTATTTCCATGTTCGCGGATCATCCGTGAATCCACAAAGCGTTTTCGCGTCAGCTCAAAATAGGTTGAGCTCTGTTCAGTGACACTGGTTCCGAAGCCGCTGCCAAACCAGGGGTGTTGTTTGATGACTGTCACAGTCTGGTCCCATGGGCCCCTGCGCGACGCCATTAAATCTGCGCTGGGTTTACCTTTGTACAAGAACAGCGAGCTGATCGACTGGGGACCGCTATTCTCGACCATCCCCGCAGGTTGGGGAATTAGTACGGCGGTAAGGGCTGCGATCGCAAGCGACGCAGCTATTCCGCCGATCATCAGACGATACTGTCGCTTTGCGATGCAAACAATAAAACAAGCAACCCCCGCGCCGGCGATTCCTGCCCGCGCATACGTGCTCATCAAGAGCGCTATGGCCAATGCGAGGCTAAAACCCATGCGGCGTTTGGCCATAATCGGTTCCGCGCACAAGAATCCCCAGAGAGTGACCGGAACTACCACCACGCCCATGATTGCACCCAGGGAGTTGGGGTTTCCGAAGATTGACCATCGCAGCAGGAAGCAGCCGACCGCGGCTAAGTAAGTGATGACTTCGCATGCTACCAGCAGCTTGCGAAAAAACTTTTGCGGCTCAAAGCGAGATACCGCGAGCCGCGCACCTGTCGCTCCATACAAAAAAAGTAAAAACAGACTTAATGATTTCAGAAGTGCCTCTCGCGGGTACGCGGAAACCGAGGCCGAGACCACCGCAGACAGGACACAAGAAACCGCCAATAGATGAATCAAGCCGAAGTGGTGATCGGGATCTCGCATATAAATCGCGAGTCCAGCTAACGCCCCAATCGCCAACACAATCCAGCGCCCCTGGAGCCACGAGCTACTCAACGGCAGGTCGTTTCCGGCCCAAACAAATGCGGCCATGAGGACTGCGAAGAACCATTTTTTGTATCTGACAAGTGAGCACAGTAGGATTTGCACGCCAATGGCAGCCCCCAGAACTTGAGGATTGGCGAGATATTGCGGCCGCAAAACTAAAAGCAACGCGAGCACGACAACGCCGCCGATTAAAATCCACAAAGTTCGTGAGCCTGATTCGCGCATGCAAGGAGGCGTGCTTAATGCTGCATCGACTGATTCCGATGATACTGATGCTGGTAGGCGGCGCGGTTATTGAATGAGGTTCGCCGTATGAAGTTTCAGTCGAACGCGCCCGCGCTGTGCGATGCCGAACGCGAATTGGAGTTTAGGCCGACAGGATGACCGTGCCGTGTGCAATGGTATGCCAATGTAGCCTGGGCGATCCCAGAGGCGCATATCTCGGGAGAGTAGTTTCGAATGATTTTCAAACTCTCGTGTGACATTTGCCTGCACAAATCTGAGTCATTGGCTATTTCCTGCATGGCATGCGCTAACTGATCCACGTTTCGAGAATCAATAAGCCGGCCATTTGCCTTCACCAGTTCTGCCGCGCAACCGGCGGACTGACCACAAATCACCGGCAGGCCGCAGGCCATGGCTTCGTTTACCACTAATCCCCACGGATCGCTGTGGGTGGGGAAAACCAGGCAAGCTGCCAGGCCGTAGTAGCTAGCGAGTTGGTCACGTTGCACAAAGCCCGCGAAAGTTATAGTGCCAGGAGAAATAGATTTTGCAATGCTTTCAAGTTCCGCCCTCAATGGCCCTTCGCCGGCAAACACTAAGCCGAATTGCGATCGTACTTTTTGATCGAGACTCCCATAGGCCTCACACAATTCAAAAATACCCTTTGATTTCGCAAGTCGGCCTGCGAAAAGAAAATATTGCGCAGGCAAGTTGAGGTCGGCTCTTACACGAGCGGCGTTTTGCCGCGCGCGATTTGCGTGAGACGCAAACAGATCGTTGTCGACCGCGTTGGGAGCCACAAAAATGTGTTCTGGAGAGACTCCCATCCTGTGGGCGTATTCCCCTGCCGCTGTCCCGGGAACGATGCAGCCGTCGCACTTATTGAAAAATTTTTTCTTGAGCGATTCGACTACCCGGTGCCCGGCACGATTGTCGTTGGCGGTACTTTCGCACCAAAGCAGGAATGGCGTGTAGTTACGCTTGGCCCAGCGCAAGGCCTGCCAGGAAGCCAGGTAATTATATCCACCACAAACGATTACGTTAGGATTGGCTTTCCGCAGAGCGGCCGCGACCTTTTGATTCAACAGCAGGTTATATTTTTTGAGCCTGGATCTCCACGAAGGCAAAACTTCATACGAAAATTTTATTTCCTCCGCATATATCCGCCACTGACGCGTGGACGGGTCGGTTTTCGCAAGAAAGATGACACTCACGTCGATTTCCGGATGTTGTGCGAGCGCGTTAAATACCGGAATACGGTACGGCGCGATGATTTCGGTAATGATGACCAGCCTCTGCTTCATCGTGCGCACCTGCGATACACTTCCGCCAGTTGTTGAGCCTGGTGACTCAACGTCAGCCGGTCGAGAATTATCGCTCGAGCGTTTTTCCCCATTCGCCGGCAAAGTTCTTTATCTCGAAGAAGCGTTACGATTGCATCGGTCAACTCTTGTTCATTTTCTGGAGTTACCAGCATGCCGCTCTTGCCGTCCTCGATAACTTCCCCAATGCCCTGCCCACGGCATCCGATGGCTGGCTTCGCGCATGCCATGGCCTCCAGGTAAACGCATCCCAATCCTTCATATGAACTGGGCAACGCGAACAGGGCGCATCGCCGCATGGCGCGGGCGACATATTCACGATCCTGTCGGCCGCTAAAGCGCACGCGGTACGCTATGCCAAGTTTCGCCGCGAGCTGGCCAAGTCTTTCCCTTTCCGGTCCGTCGCCGATAATTTCAAGGACGGATTCCGGGGCATCTCTCAATGCGCGTGCAAATGCCCGCAGTAGCAATGCGTGCCCTTTGATTGCAATCAAATTCCCAACACTCAGAAGGCTAAGATGCGTGGTCGGCTCTTTCTCTGGGAAGAACTTATCCACATCAACACCGTTGTGAACGACGGTTACATTCGCGTCGGTTTCAGCGAGCACGCGCTCGCGAACTTTTTCGCTGATGCAGATTACGGCGCTTGCCGATCGATAGACTCTCTCCGCCACGCATTTGCACAAGGTCGCAGCGATTGCTCCAGCCTGCCGGGTAAAGAATGCGTCCAGCCCGTGCACTGAAACGACGAAAGGAATTGACAGCCGACGGCTAATTAACTCAGCAGCGTGTCCGCACGGCAGGGGTGCATGCGCGTGAATTACATCAAATGGTATTTCGCGATGCTTCTTGAGAATCGCCGGCAGAATGCGAGCAGCGAGAAACGCTCCTGCGGCACGAAGGCCTGCATTCCCGGGAATGGAAAAATATTTTTCCCAGATCACAGCCGGGGCTTTCGCACAGCGAGCACGCCGGTAGAACGGTTGAGCCGCAATGACCTCGCTCGAGATACCGAAAGGCTTCATCATTGCAAGTGGTTCAGCAATGAACCCACCCAGCCCGGGATCTTCAGCGGAGGGGAAAAAAGGCGTGAGCGTTAGAACACGCAGCGATCGGGCTTGAGCACTGCCCGCTGCGTTTCGAACTTCTTCAGCTACATTAGAAATCAAAACCGAGGCGCTGCTCACGATGCATTCCTCAGTTCACATTGAGCCACCGAGCGGGTGAACGCTTCTTCCCATTGCGCAGTAATTAGGTCCCAATCGTACTTCTCGCTGAGCCGGCGTCCCTTGCTTCCGAGTTCTTGCCGCAGCGCCGGATTACTCAGCAAGTTCTCCAGGTATGCCAAGATGCTTTGATTCGATGCGGCCTGGTAGCCGCTCACTCCATGCATTACCGTTTCGGGCGAGTAGTCGCTCCTCACAATTACAGGCAGGCCGCAGGCGGCAGCTTCCAAGATCACCTTCGGGGATCCCTCCCATCGGGAAGGAAACAAAAAGATGTCCGCACACTGATATTCAACGCGCAGGCGGTCGGCCTGGAACAACCCCAGAAATTCGACGTTTGTCAGTCTCTCCGTTGTTGCGCGGTTACGCAGTTCCATAGCCAGCGGCCCGTCTCCCACAATACGGAAATCAGCCTGCGGGAACCGCGCTGCGGCGTCGATCACAAGGTTGGGCTGCTTGTAGGTTCGCAGTGAGCCTACGAACAATACGCGCGGGCGCGGATTTCGGATCCGCGCCTTATCAGGAAAGAAGAATTTCGTATCGACGCCGGTCGGAATAATTTCGCTGCGCAATCCGTATTCACGATCGAGACTCTTCTGCACTGACCGGGAGTTACTGAAAAGGCGATCGCAACGAAGTATGGTTTGCTCCCAAAGGCGGATCGCCTCGGGCGCAATGAAGGGTTCATTCCTGAGGTCTGACTGCGACTCCAATGTTCCAATCGTTGTCCGGCGATCGTTCCACTTTTTCTTCAAGTTCAAATACCATCGACTCGCCGGCGATGCCTTCATATAGAAGAGAATCTGATGCGCGCCGCACAAAAATTCGCGCAAGATTCGGACGGTTTGCCGACGCTGAGGTAACCGAATCAAGTGCGTATTTTCGCGAGTGTCAATTCGCGGGTCAGGCTTACCCAGCACGAACATACTCACGTGAAAATGCGCAGGATCCAACCGGCTCACGATCTCGCGCGCATTTCCCATTTGAGCATTGGGCAAATCGGCATCGGCGAAGCTATCCGCCAGAATCCGAATCGGCTTCAATTAATTGGACTCCATCTCTAGCAACTCAGTTCGGCCGGGCAATTGTCGGTCCCCATTGAGCCCGCAGTTCGCGAACTCGAGCAGCAAAACGCAAATCCAGATGTCGTGATTTCAGAGATTCCGTTATGTGTTTCTTGGCGCACTCAAGCAATTGCCTTCGCACATCACTCGCCATTCCCGCCGGCAGGGGACTTACTTCCCCCGGATCAGAACCGAGTTCGAATAATTGATCACTGCCCGTGGCAAAATTCATCACCAGTTTGTATTCGCCTTGGCGAATCGACAACAGGCGCGAAGACAGCCGGGTCTCAGCACGAAACGGATTCGTACACCCGTAAGCACACTCAGTGATGACTGGCCAATTCCAACCTTGATTGTTTTTTAATTTTTGCCAGCAACTACGGCCGCGAAAGCTCCCTGGCATTGGGATGTCAAGCGTGTCGAATAAAGTCGGCGCCAGATCGATTAATCCGATCGGGCACTCCACCTCGCGACCTTGCGGATGACCTGGAACCCGCATGAGCAAAGGCACGCGTATTAGTTCCTCATGCACATTGACAGGCGGATGAAACTTGCCGCCGTGGTCCAGAAATTCCTCTCCGTGATCGGCGCTGACCGCGAACGCGCAGTGGTCCCACAAATTCAACTCAACTAATCGGCTCGCCAAGCGGCCGATTTGCCGGTCTACCCACAGGACGCCGGAATCATAGAGAGACTCCACCGACTCTCGGCTTTTGAGCAGACGCCGGGAGCTTAGGTGTTCTCTCGCCCAAAAAGAGTTCAAACGCCGAGCCTCGGCAAAATCTATTTCACTCCCAATCTCTTGGAGCGCCTCTGCCTTGGGGTAGTAAGGAGCGTGCGGATCCATGA
>JBOGLH010000091.1:0-57757 GCA_050746025.1 Terriglobales bacterium
TCCTGCATTACAATTACCCTTGCAAGCCTTGCCTGCACGGTCTGAAGGGGGCATTCATTGGGTCACGTTGCCGGAGCATGGGCGCACCTGACGGTGATTTCGGTCATCGACATTCTGCTCGTGGCCATCGTGATCTATGAGTTTCTTGCGCTCATACGCGGCACTCGTGCGGCCCTTATCCTGATCGGTCTCTCCATAGTTGCTCTTGCCTTTTATGTATCGCGCATGGGCGAACTAGTCGCGCTCAATTGGCTGATTTCGCGGGCGTTGCCTTACGCTGTTTTTGCGTTGATTGTGATTTTTGTTCCCGAGATCCGCCAGGCCCTGGCCCGTCTTGGACGGCGCATGACCCTGGCGCGTTCGGCCGCCGCCGAAGCTGATGCCTATGACGATATTGCTCTCGCCGCCAATTTGTTTTCGCAGAATCAGACCGGAGCGCTGATCGTGATTCAGCGTGAGATCGGATTGCGGACCTACATCGAAAGCGGTGTCCCGCTCGATGCCCAACTTTCTTACGACCTGCTGGCGACGTTATTTCGCCCCAGCGCGCCTCTGCACGACGGCGCCGTCATCATTCAGGGAGACCGAGTCGCGGCTGCCGCCTGCTTTTTGCCACTTTCCATGAACCCGGTGTTATCTACGCAACTGGGCACTCGCCACCGGGCGGCGATTGGAATTACCGAGGAGACCGATGCGATTTCGATCATTGTCTCCGAAGAGACGGGAAGTATTAGTTTGGCGGTTGCGGGCACCATCGAACGCGATCTCACTGTCGAAGAGCTGCGCGATCGCATGAGCAAACTACTTCGCCGCTACGTACCGCCTACCCCGCTGCCCACGCCAATTTCAGACAATGTCGAAATGCTGGACGAGGCTGAAACTGAAATACCATCGCGCTCGGACTTGCACCAGGGCGGAGGCGAACGATGAGTGCCCGCGACTTTGCCCGTCGGCACGTCTTTCACAATCTCGGATTGAAGGTCATTTCTCTGCTCATCGCTACCGGTTTGTGGCTGGCGGTTTCGAGCGAATCTACCTCCGAAGTTGCGTTCAATGTGGCCATCATTTTTCAAAATATGCCCAACGATCTTGAAATAAGTTCGGAAACTATCCCCTCTGCGCAGGTGCGGGTGCGTGGCCCGGAGCGATTGGTGCGGCGACTGCAGGCCTCTGATGTCCACGAAGAGATTGATCTAAGCGGGATGAAACCGGGCGAACGCACTTTCGATCTCTATGTAAGTCAGGTGACCGTGCCCGACAAACTCGAGGCGACGCAGATCGTGCCCAGCCAGATCCATCTTTTATTCGATAGGAAAACTACCAGGGTAGTCCCGGTTCGTCCGCGAGTAGTCGGAACATTTGCCAGCGGATACTCCATTGCGCAAATAAAATCCGATCCGGAGAACGTCGAGATCAGCGGCCCCAAAAAGTCGGTCGATGGCGTCGAGAGCGCGATTACAGATCCCATTGATGTTAGTGGATTGATCAGTCGGACCACCTACTCGCGGCATGCTTATGTTTCAGATCCGCTCATTCGAGTAGTCGATCCCCATCCGGTGCGAATCACGATTATCATGGAACGGGCGCCGCTTACATCCGCTCCACCCCAATCGCAATGACATCGCAGACCCGGCAGCTTTTCGGAACCGACGGAATACGCGGTGTGGCCGGACAATTTCCCCTCACCGCTGAGAGCACGTTTTTAATCGGCCGCGCGCTTGGCCACGATTTAATTAAGACCAAAGCCACGGCTCGCGTCGTCATAGGCCAGGACACCCGTGAGTCGAGCCGCTGGATCGCTGACCGGGTTGCGTTGGGATTGACTTCAGCGGGGGTCGAAGTCCGCAGCGCCGGCGTGATTACGACGCCCGGAGTCGCTTACCTGGCGCGCTCGCAGAAGTTCGATGCCGGCGTGGTCATTTCGGCATCGCACAATCCCTGGATGGACAACGGAATCAAAGTGTTTTCCGGCGATGGATTCAAGCTGCCGGATTCGCGCGAGTTGGCGATCGAGCAGGAGATTTTTGCGATTCTGCAATCGCCCGGTGCCCACCCGGAGCCGACATCTCTTCCATCGCCGAGCCTTCCGGGAGAACACTCGCTGCGGACTGATTACATTCAGTGGCTAGCGAAAAATATTTCGACTGACTTGAGTGGCTTGCGTGTGTTAGTAGACTGCGCTAATGGTGCCGCCGCAGCCGAAGCACCGGAGTTGTTCCGCGCGTGTCGCATTCAAACCGAGTTCATCCATTCCTCGCCTGACGGGAAAAATATTAACGAAGCCTGTGGCGCGCTCTACGCCGGAACTGTCGCAAAAAAGATTGCTGAGTCAAATAGCAAGTTTGATCTGGCGGTGACCTTTGATGGTGATGCTGATCGCGCGCTTTTCAGCGATGCTGAGGGCCGCGTGGTCAATGGGGATGGCGTGCTTCTGCTGGCCGCTCGCGACATGCACATGCGCGGTACGCTTCGCGGCGAAACCGTGGTGGCAACCACCATGTCGAATATGGGCCTCGAAATCGCGTTGCGTAATTCCGGCATTCGCATGTTGCGGGCCAACGTCGGCGACAAGTATGTTCTCGAAGAAATGATGAAGACCGGCGCTTCGCTGGGTGGGGAGCAGTCCGGACATATCATTTTTCGTGACGGAGAAGCCACTACCGGCGACGGCCTGCTTACTGCATTGCGTGTAATGGAAATCATGGCGCGGAGCAGGCATTCGTTGGCCGAACTGATCTCAGACCTGAAGGTATTTCCGCAGCGCATCCAGAACATACGAGTACGCGAAAAAATTCCCTTCGATCAGGTTCCCGAAGTGAAGCATGCGATCGAATCCGCGCAGCGCGAACTCAATGGCGATGGGCGTATCGTAGTGCGCTATTCAGGCACCGAGGCGCTGGCACGAGTGATGGTTGAAGCCGAATCGGAAGAAAAGATGAACACGCTGACGGATGGAATTGCGGGAGCGATCAAGAAAACGCTGGGGGTGTAATTTTTAGCTCTGTCATTCCGAGCGAAGAAGAATCATTCGCTCGCGAATGATTCTCAAGTCGAGGAACCTGCTTTTTTCGTTTGGGATCACTCCAAGTCCCGCCAGTTTTTGCCCACCCCAATCTCTACCATCAGCGGCACCGATAGCGGCGGATGCACGTTCTCCATTTGATCGCGCACCAGGCTTCGCATTTCATCAACTTCGTTTTTCCGAACGTCAAACACCAGTTCGTCGTGCACCTGCAGCGTCATCTTTGATTGCAGCCTGCGCTCACGAATCATTGCATCGATTCGAATCATGGCGAGCTTGATCAAATCAGCCGCAGTTCCTTGTAACGGCGTGTTCACTGCGGTGCGTTCGGCAAATCCCCGCAAATTAAAATTCTTGCTGTTGATGTCAGGAATCGGGCGCACGCGGCCGAACAGAGTGCGGACGCGCCCCTCGCGCCGGGTTTCATCCAGGGTGCGATCAATGAACTTGCGCACCCCATGATATTTCTCGAAGTAGGCTTCGATAAATTTTTTCGCTTCAGAAGGCTCAATCCCCAGATTCTGCGATAAGCCAAAGGCAGACAGTCCGTACACGATCCCGAAGTTCACCACCTTTGCCTCCCGCCGGTGATCCGCTGTGACCATAAGCGGCGGAACTCCGAAGACTTGCGATGCCGTCAGCGTATGAATATCATCGCCGCGCCTGAATGCCTCGACCAGCAAGGGATCTTTGGAATAGTGCGCCAGCAGCCGCAATTCGATCTGCGAATAGTCGGCCGCCAAGAGGAGAGATCCCGGCGCTGCGGTGAAGGCGGCGCGAATCTCTCGGCCGAGTTCAGTGCGAATGGGAATGTTCTGCAGATTCGGATTCGCCGACGACAATCGTCCAGTTGCTGTTCCAGTCTGGTCGAATGTCGTGTGCAGACGGCCGGTCTCGCGGTTCAGAAGCGCGGGAAGCGCATCTACGTACGTAGTTTTCAATTTCGTAAGCTGGCGGTATTCGAGCACCAGCTTCGGGGCCTTGTGGCTGGATGCCAGTTCTTCCAGAACATCGACCGCCGTCGAAATAGTTTTGCCCTTGCCGTACTTCACCGGCTTCGGCAAATTCAGTTTATTGAACAGCACATCGCCCAGCTGCTTTGGCGAACTGATGTTGAACTCGGAGCCGCAGCAATCGTAAATTTCTTTCGCCTTGATGCTGATTTCACCTTCCAGGCGTATGGACATGTTCGCCAACGCAGCGCGATCAATGGCAACGCCCGCCTGCTGCATGCGCTTGAGCACCGGGACTAAGGGCAAATCTATTTCGTCGTACAGCTTTCGCAAGTTCTCTCGTTCTACCTCCTGCCCCAGTGCCGCAGCTAGTCGGCCGGTCAAGTCAGCCGCCTCGGCCAATGATCCGCCGAGCTTCAGGTTGAAACGGCGCAGCGCAACTTCAGGCAGACTATGCGATGAGTAAGTAGGATCGAGCAGATAGGAATACAACCGTGTATCATGCTGGACTCCCGTCAGCGCGCTTTCCCCCAACGCCTGCGCGGCGGTTTTCCAATCATGGATTGCTTTAGGGATCGACTCATCCCGCAGCGCCGCGGTTAACTTTGCATGCGCTTCCGAACCCGAAGAAACTGTAACCGCAGATCCAGACTCGATGGATATAGCGATCTGTGTGGCCGGTGTGACCTGTGTAACGCGGGCGCCCTCGCCCGCGAAGACATCTGTACCACTCGTGAGAGGCAGCAGGTTGTCCTCAGCGTCATGTTCGACTTCTTCTTCCTGCTCGGAAACTTGAACTACTGCCTCGATCGCGATCGCCAGGGGCGAATCTTTCGTCCTGGATTTCAGAATGCGATCCACCTCTGCCGCCGACTTCGCCTCGCGATAATTTCCTTCCGGCGCTTCTACAACCGGCAAGAGCTCTTTCAGCAGAGAAGTGAATTCCAGTTCGGTAAATAAATTTCGCAGGGTCTCGATGTCAGGCTCGCCAGCATACATCTTCTCGACATCAAGCTCGATATCGACATCGCACTTGATGGTCACCAGCTCTTTGCTCAGCAGAATCTGCTCGCGGTTGTTTTGTAGCGACTCGCGGTAAGTTTTTCTCTCCACTTCTGCGGCGCGGTCGAGAGCGGCCTCCAGACTGCCAAAGCGGCGAATCAAATCCACCGAACCTTTGTCGCCGATCCCTGGCGCACCCGGAATGTTGTCGATCGAATCACCCCGCAACGCCATCACGTCGATCACGCGCTCCGGCGGCACACCCAGAATTTCTTCAACCTTGGTGGCGTCGCATATCAAATTGTCTTTGGGCGGATTCAGTACCAGCACGCGATCATTCACCAGCTGCAGCATGTCCTTGTCGCTGGAGACAACGTAAACATGCCGCCCATCGGCAACCGCTTTGGTCGCCAGCGTTCCAATGACGTCATCGGCTTCGAAACCCGGCATCTCGAGAATAGGAATGCGATACGCCTCAAGCGCGTGCCGGATATAGGGAATCTGCTGCGCCAAATCGCCGGGCATCTCGCTGCGGTTGGCTTTGTACTCTTTGTACTGCTGATCGCGAAAAGTCGGCGCCGCTACGTCGAACACCGCAGCCAGATATTGCGGCGCGAAATCATCCCGCAACTTTCGCAACATATTTACGAAAACATAGATCGCCGCCGTGGGTAGCCCTTTGCGTGTCGACATTCCCCGCTGCCGCGCCATGGCATGATAGGCGCGGAAGATGAACGACATCGCGTCGATCAGGAAAATCGTATTTGGGTCATGCCGCGGAACCATCTTCGGCTTCGCGGAAACCGGGGAGTCAGTTCCCGGCGCTGTCTCGCTTCGGACCGCTGAGGTTTTGCTGGAGGTAGGCAAGAAATAAGTTTAACAATTGAAGGCGGACCGTGTGGCCAGCGTATGCAAGAGCCTGGCTGGATGTGCGAAGGCCATGTGTGGGGAGCCGCTGTCGACCGCATCTCCAAAACCCATGTGCGGACAGCCGCCCTCGGCTGTCCTGAGCTGCTCCGGACCTGGACTTACGCCGGTTTCCCAAACACCGTGGTGTAGTGCAGCTTGATCACGCCACACGTCCCTTGCTCCGGCGAATACACCACACAAGTATCAAACGGTCGGGAATAGATGTGTAAGCTCACGGCGCGCTCACCGAATCTTTTCGGATTCACCACGCGATGTACCGGGTCCGTGGGATCAACCGCGCACGGATGTGTCGAGTTCATTTCCACGGTATCGGTCGGGACCAGCTGCGAACTTCCATGCTCAATATCTTGTGAAACAAGATGAAAATTCTCGACCTCTAATCTGCCAATCGGCGCCGACATCCAGCAATTCTGGTCACGATGATTGTGCACCGAGCTCACCTGGCCCACTTCCCAGCAAATAGCGATCAGTTCATACAGGGGCGTCTTGTCGATGAGATTGCGCGTGTAGTGCTGGCGGTCCCAGTTGAGATACGGCGAAAGCGTTTCCGGGGCTACTGATGTGCGTTCGAGAAACCCGAGAATCTCTGCGGTTGCAACGAACACCTGCTCCGGAAATTTGTGTAACTCAGAGATGAAATCCTGAATGGAAAGTTGTTTTGGAACCACGTGAGTGCTCATATATCCACTCCCGCCTCAGTATAGCTGCCGGTCATTCCTGACGCATGTCACTCCACGAACATACAATCGCCATATGAGTAGAACCGATAGCGTTCAGCCACTGCGTGCCGATATGCGCGCAGCACTTGCTCTTTGCCGCCGAAGGCGCAGATCAGCATCAACAGCGTCGATTGTGGCAGGTGGAAATTCGTTAGCATCGCACTTACCACTCGAAAATTGAAGCCCGGATAAATGAAGAGGTTGGCTTCGCCCGAACCCGCCTGAACACGACCACCGTCCTTCGCGGCGAATTCCAGGGTCCGCACCGTCGTTGTTCCCACCGCAATCACTCGGCGTGAGTCATCCAAGGCCTGGTTTATCTTTTTTGCCGCGTCTGCGGAGATGGCGTAACTTTCTCTGTGTAGCTTGTGCTCCTCGACTTTTTCCGCGCGCACCGGCTGAAACGTGCCCAGGCCAACGTGCAAGGTGATCTCCGCTGTCTCAACTCCGTGACGTTTTATATCCGCCAAAATCTCCGGCGTGAAGTGCAGTCCCGCCGTCGGCGCTGCGACTGACCCACGTTCGCGCGCGTACACCGTCTGGTAGCGGTCGCGATCAGTTCCACGATCCTCGCGAGAAATATAAGGCGGCAGAGGCACGTGGCCAAGTTTGTCGATGAGGTCAACGAAGTTCGCAACCGGCGCAAACCGAATCCGCCGCTCACCGAAAGTTCCGCGGCCCACCACCTCGGCCACAAGCTCCTGCTCTTCGCCAAAAAAAAAGATTTCTCCCACCCCGATCTTCCGCCCCGGACGCACCAGGCACTCCCACTCGTTCGGCCTCTGCGAAATTTGTTTGGTGAGCAACACCTCCACGCGCCCTTGCAGAAAATCGCGCGACGCTGGATTGGCAGGGCTGAGCGTCTGAGCTTTTTTCCCACTTCGCCGTGCGTACAATCGGGCCGGAAAAACCCGGCTGTTGTTAAGCATCACCAGGTCGCCGGGGCGCAATAGGCCTGGAAAATCTCGAAAACTCGCATCCCGGATCTCACCTGAGCTGCGGTCGATCCGCAGCATGCGCGAAGCAGCCCGGTCGGCAAGCGGCTCCTGCGCAATCAACTCATCCGGAAGGTGATAATCAAATTCTGAAACCAGCACCCCTGCATTATAAGAACCGCGACAATAACTGTGCCGGAAGAGCGGAGCGGCCAAGATCAAAACCCTGAATTGAAACTCTGTGTTCTCTGTGGTTGATTTCACTGTCGCTCGGCGAATCAAGCCTCGAATTTTGCATACTCAACAGAAATACCGATTGTTTCGCCTGCAAACCTGCGCTACCATACGCGGGCTGGTAACTTTGGGGATGCCCAGCCAACTTCAATCACGGTCCGAGATTGTCAAAATAGGCAAAATGTTGCACCAGCGCGGCTACATTGCCGCCTGCGACGGCAACTTATCCATCCGCCTGAATCGCCGCGAAGTTCTGGTCACTCCAACCGCCATGTCAAAAGGCGGGATGAAGTCAGCGGACCTCGTCATCGTCGATATGAACGGCCGAAAATTGAAGGGCCGTCGCGAGGTGACCAGCGAAATTGGCATGCACCTGCTGATCTACCGCATGCGTTCTGACGTCAACGGGATCGTCCACGCGCATCCTCGAACTGCGACTGGGTTCGCCGCCGCCGGCATTGCGCTCGACCAGCCCCTCGCCTGCGAAGTGGTGATCGGACTTGGCCAGATTCCGCTTGCCCCCTACGGAACACCCGGAACTCCGGAACTGGCCAGTACCCTCGAGCCTCTGGTCCCGCAATACGATGCCATCCTGATGGCCAATCACGGCGTGGTGACTTACGGCTCAGACCTCCAATCGGCCTATATGAAAATGGAAACCGTCGAACATTTCGCGCAGATTGCGCTGGTCACGCACATCCTCGGGCGCCAGCAACTCCTAGACGGAGAGGAGTTGGACAAATTAATTGCCGCGCGCGAAAAATACCGCGGAATAAAATCTGCTGCGCCAATGCCCGTGCACGCTTCCAACGGCAATGGCTGTTCTCATCGGTCGCAAGCTTCGCGTGGGAGCGAATTGTCGGGAGCCCTGTCCGGTCCGCTCCGCTCCTAACTAAATTCAGTGAGGAGGTCCGCCTCGATCATCCGCAATGCGCTGAAGTTTGCCTAGACAGCGACTGCATTCGGCAGTCCTGCCGGAATCAAATCCGCAAATGCGAAGTGATCTCGAATTAATGTCTCACCCGGCACGACCGCAATTTCATAGCTAAACATTGGCCCTGCGTAGACGAACGAGTGGAATTCGCCTTTTTCGCCGCACGGGTCAACTCCATCCGGCAGTGCCGACAAGAACTGCTCGTCAAACTGCCGGCCGGCGAAAGCAGCATCCAGCTTCCGAGTGTCCACGCAAGTCAGAATTGTTTTCAGTCCAGAAGCGACAATTCTATGGGCCAATTCTCTGGTCGGCTCGCCCCAAATCGGAAACAACGGCTCTAGCCCGGTCTCCGCCATTTGCCTGACGCGATAAGCCCGGACGTCTTCCAGAAACAGATCGCCGAACGCGATCGCTTCAATTCCAGCGCCAACTGCCTTGGCGCAGGTCTCTGCCATCAACGATTCGTACTGTTCATTCGAGCATGGCCAAGGTAGCGGAACCGACCAAAGTGGAAGACCCACCGCCGTAGCCTGCATTGCGACCAGGCTCCGCCGCACCCCGTGCATGGCGACTCGATCCGCCTCCTGATTGAAGGTCGTGAGCAACCCGACGATTTCATACTCGGACTTTTGACGGAGCGCGCGCAGCGTCCATGCGCTATCTTTGCCGCTGCTCCAGGAGAGCAGAATGCGTTTCATCTACTTTTCCTGGCATAAGCGTTTGCCGCGATGGGCACCGCTCGCGACACGCTCTTTCGCGATCTTTGTTTGTACGAAGTAAACAGTTCCGCCAGCTCGAAAATCCCATCAACAACTCTCGGACCCGGACGCGAGAAATGGCTGCTGCCATCCATCGCGAACACATGACCGTTGCGGACCGCCCGCAGCGAATACCAGGCCTCAGGAAAGGGAATAGCGTCCAGCTCTTTCTCAACTTCGTGCCGATGATAGCCGCAAGGCATCGCCAGAATGATGTCAGGATCGGATGTAACAACCGCGTCCCAGCTGACTGGAACTCCAGGCTCGCCGGCATGGCCCAAAACATCAATTCCGCCTGCCAAGGCGACCATTTCCGGGACCCAATGGCCGCCAACGAATGGCGGGTCAAGCCACTCCAGGCAGAGCACACGCGGAGGATTCGCTGCCGCAGCTCCTAGTCCTGCGATCTGCGATTTGATAGTAGAAATCAGTTGCCGGGCTTCGTCGGCGCGCTCACAGCAATTGCCCACCACCTGAATGTCGGCCCAGATGTCATCCAGTTTATGAGGAGTCAGCGCCAAGACCTTAGGCGGATGTTCGAAACTCGAGAGCACCGCACCCAAATCATTCGGCGATGCCGCGCACACGTGACACAGATCCTGCGTAACAATCACGTCAGGTTGAATCTCGCGGAGCCGCTCGGCATCAAGCCGATAGAGGCTTTCGTTGCGCGCCGAAAACTCATTGACTTGGCGGTCAATTTCTTTCTCCGGCAGACCCGGCGGAAGTTTGCTGTAAACCACGACCGGCTTGCTGCGGGCCGCGGCCGGATGGTCGCACTCGAACGTCACTCCATGAACCGAGTCACCGAGGCCGAGAGCGAATAGAATTTCGGTGCCCGAGGGCAAAAAGGAACAAATCCTCATTGGTTCCACCAATCTATCCAACGATTGCGTGCAAATGCTTTCTACGTTCAACCTGCCAAAGGTAAATCTGCTTGCCGCCAAAGAGCAGCATCGAAAAAAGAACTGTGCTGGCGGTGATGCGTCCTTGATACGGTATCGCAGCCACGTAGCAGGCCAATAAGCCATTCCATGTATGGGGATAGCTTCCATATCCAAGCCAAACGCCGAAATCGCTGATCAGATAGAACGAGAGCGGCGCCGCTAAACACGCGAATCCCAGGCGAGTAACTGAAAAATGATCTTTCAATATCCAGCCGATCATAGCGATCGAGGCGAATGCTGCCATCTGGATCAGCTCGACCCAGCCAAGATTCATATGATAGATAAATCTGGTCAGCACCACATCACTAGCTCCCAAAGCTATAGCCGAGAACCAGAGTGAGTCGCGCTTCTTCATGTTTGCGCCGCCGAACAGCAACGCGCCATACACTGGTGAGAAATTCCATGCATGCGGAATAAAACGCGTTAGCACCGCAAGAATAATGATGAGATACGCCATTATTGTTCTCCTTTCGAAGTGTTCGCTGAGCTTCAGAACGTAAACCTACCTCCCATGCGAAACTCGATCGGCAACGCTGGATAACCCAGGGCTTCCATGTAACTGCGGTCGAGCGCATTGGTGATTGCTCCTTGGTAAGCAAAATTTTTAGAAAAACGATAACTCCAGGCCAGGTCCCATCTCGTGTATGAGGGATCACTGGTAATCGGCGGCACCAGCCCGACGAAGTCACTGTCAGCACGGCTTCCTACATAAAACACAGTGGAACTGGCGGTCAGCTTTTGCCAATTCCATATCGCGCCCAGGCTCCCGGAATGCCGCGGGCGCCTGAATAACGTGTGGCCGACACCAAATACTTCGTCCGTCGGATTCGAGCTTTTAGTGATGAGCGTGTTCAGGTATGTATATCCCGCGGTCAATGTAACGCCTGCTCTGGGCGCAGTCTGCAAGATGACTTCCGCGCCATTGGCTTTTGCCGCATTCACGTTAAAAAAGCTGCCGGCAAAAGTTTGCGGATTGGTAGTCTCAAATTCCACCAGGTCGCGAAAACGATTATCAAACCAATTGATTTCCAGTTTTGCATGATCATTCAGTAGCCGTTGCTCGACCCCGAAATCGAAGCTGCGGTTGCGTTCGGGACGCAGGTGCGGATTTCCCATGAAGAACGGGCTGGGGCTGAACAGGTCAATTAACGTCGGTTCTTTGAATGCGAGCCCAAAGTTAAGTTTGAGCTTTGTCGCACCAAAATTTCCGGCGCTTCGCCTCAGCAGGTAAGCCGCCGAACTGCGCGGAGTAATTGTCTTCTTGAACAGACTATGGTCTTCAACGCGAAATCCGTTGGTCAGCGACAAGCGGCCGATAATCGCCTGATATTGAAATACCCCGCCGAAGTCATCCACCGGCGTCGGCGCAGGCGCCCCCACTTCCCGGTCCCAGGAAAAAGCCAGCGTGAAGGCGTGTTGTCCCCAGTCACTGGTTCCCGAGCCCAGGGTTACGTTGCTTTGATAATCGATTTGGTGGCGCCGTTCGTCGTCGATGAACTTCGATGCGAAATCAAAGAATTCAAAGGATGCAGTGTGTCCCTCAAAGCTCGGCGTAAAAGGAGCGTCAAGACCAAGGTCCCGAGAAACCTGGCGCGTACGGTCGAACGTATAAGTAAGTCGCTGGTTCCAAATCCGAGCCGTCTGATTCTCGATGCTGAAGCCGCTAAACCCGTCTCCTCTGTGGGTGCGAGCATCATCAATGGCAGGACCGAAAGCGGTCTGCCCAGGCGTACCCACCAGCGATAAATCGCCACGTAATATCCAGCGCAGCTTCGTCTTGCCCAAACCCCAACCGACATTCCAACCTGCAGTCGAATTCGCGAATGCGGCGTTGATGCCCTGATTATCGGTGTGGAAACGCGACCAGAACGCGTCGTAATCAAAGATGCCGCTTCGGCCATTTACATCCGCGCCGGCGTTCAGCGTATTCAGATTTCCGCCGTCGGCATTTAGCGTGACATGTGGGCGCCCGTTCTCCGGCTCGCCATGCTGACTGAAAAGTTGCACCACTCCAGTCATGGCATCGGAGCCAAACAGTGCCGACTGTGGCCCGCGGACGACTTCAATATGGTCCAAATTCACTGCCTGCAGGCTGCTTAGATCAAAAAGGCCACCGGGCTCGTTCAGCGGAATTCCATCGAGCAAGACTTTGGTGTAATCACTCTCGCCGCCCCGTGTAAACATCGAAGTCACTGATCCATATCCGCCGCTGCGATTGATGGTCACTCCTGGAAGCGTCTGTAACAGATCGCTCACCGCGACCTGCTGACGGGCTTCGATCTCCTCCCGTGTAATTACAGTTGTGGTGCTACCTGCGAGAATGGTCGGCGTTTCGGTACGAGTTGCCGTAACCACGACGTGTTCTTCTACCGCTGCCAGCGGCAGCTCAATTTGTTGATACTGACGCGCGGGAACCCGTTCTGTCTTGAATCCGGGGAGCTGGATTTCCAGCCAGCAACCGGCGCATGCTTGCTGAAAGGAAAATCGCCCTTGCGGATCGCTCAAGGCATGCGCGAGCTCGCGTCCATCCGCAGCCAGCAAACGCACCACGGCTTCCGGCACTGCCGCATGATCGGGATCAACCACCGTGCCAGTAACCAGATCAGGTGATTGCGCGCAAATGAATGTGTTTAACGAAAAGAGTAAGACCGCCCAAATAACCAGAACCCTGCGCATTGCTCCTCCTGTCCCGCGACGGGGGGTAGTGAATTTACGGGATAAGGAGCCTTGGGGTGGAATGAAACCGAAGACAGGTATTCAGGCAGATCGTTAACAGAGAACGAGGATTCCTGCAGCTGAAGTGTCATGGTTCACCTTCCCCGAGAAGGCTCACTCATCCTACTTCTGGCAGGTCTCCTGACTCTCGTTTCAACGGACTGGCCGCCTTCCCGACCGCTACGAGCTCGCTTAGATTCAAGCGACTTCAACTTCACGGTCAGTGGCATTCTGGCCAGCCCTCCACGATCACAGTGGCGGGGCCGTGCCGTATTCTCACCGGCTTCCCTATTGAGCTTACAAAAAGCACCAGAAGCGATGCCTCTCTTGGTTACGCTTCTTAGAAACAAATGTCAAGTAGGGTATGCCGCGGAAGATTCGTGAATTCAATTTCGTCCTCACCGACATTTTAATCTTTGGGCGTAAGCGTGCACGATTCACGACCAGCTGACCCTCTTTGCGCGCGTGTAAACTATGTCGCAGCGATGTATTCAACATCACACTCGAGCTCAGCATCCGCATGACTCCCGACCTCACCGTCAGCTTTGCGGGCATCCAGCTAAAAAATCCCGTGATCGCCGCCAGCGGTACGTTTGCCTATGGCGTTGAGTTTGAAGACGTGGTGCATCTCGACCAGTTGGGCGGCTTTGTGGTCAAGGGACTCTCTCGCGAGCCCATCATTGGCAATCCGCCGCCGCGTTTGTATGAGACGCCTGCCGGCATGCTGAATGCCATCGGTCTGCAGAATATTGGCGCCCGCGCATTCATTGACGAGAAACTTCCCAAGCTGCGCCAGATCAAAGACACTGTCGTCATCGCCAACGTCTTTGGATACACCCGCGAAGACTACGAACACGCTATCCAGATTCTGAATGAGGGCGAAGGTATCGCCGCTTACGAGCTGAACGTTTCCTGCCCCAACACTCAGCACGGCGGCATCCAGTTTGGCAGCGATCCCCGCAGCCTGGACGAAGTGGTGGCCACTGCAAAACATTTTTCGCAGCGGCCACTCATCGTCAAGCTTTCGCCCAATGTCACCAGCATCGGGCAGATGGCCTACGTTGCCCAGGAGGCCGGCGCCGATGCGGTCTCGCTGGTCAATACTTTTGTCGCGATGTCGATCGATGTGAAGACCCGCAAACCGCGCATTGCTAACGTCACCGCAGGATTGTCCGGTCCGGCCATCAAGCCCATTGCCGTGCGCATGGTCTATGAGGCGTCCAAGTCGGTTCAGATTCCGGTGATTGGCATGGGCGGAATTTCAACCGGCGAAGACGTAATCGAGTTCATGCTGGCTGGCGCGACCGCAGTACAGGTCGGCACCGCCAATTATTGGGACCCACGCGCCACCGAAAAAATCGTTGGCGAATTGCGTAACTGGTGCACCCAACACGAGATCAATCGACTCGCGGAACTCACTGGCGGGATGACCGTCTAGATGTCACTTTTTGCCCCTTCGCGCATCGAATAAACAGCTGAAATTGGAGGAACTCATGGCCAAAGCTACATTCGCCGCCGGATGTTTTTGGGGAGTTGAAGCTAACTTTCGCCAAATCGATGGAGTAAGTTCAACCCGCGTCGGCTACACCGGCGGGGAACTGAAGAATCCTACTTACAAAGATGTTTGCAGTGACCGTACCGGCCACGCCGAAGCCGTCGAGGTGGAATACGATCCGGCGAAGGTTAAGTACGACGACCTGTTGCAGGTTTTCTGGGAGAACCACGACCCCACGCAGCTGAACCGGCAAGGCCCGGATCACGGCTCGCAATACCGTTCCGCAATCTTCTTTCATTCGCCGGAGCAGGAACAGGCTGCGCGAGCCTCGAAAGAAAAGCTGGAAAAATCCGGCCGCTTCAGCCGTCCGATTGTCACCCAGGTTGTCCCCGCAGTGACGTTCTACGAGGCTGAAGATTATCACCAGCAGTATCTGGAAAAGCGTGGCCTCGCAACTTGCCATATAAAGTGAACATTGGCTTTCACCACGGAGACACAGAGACACGGAGAATTGGGCAAATTTTCTGAGATTTCGTTATTCCTAACTGATCGGCCTGTTGCGGTCTATTTCTGACGACCATGAAGTCGCTTTGTTCGCTCTCCGTGACTCCGTGTCTCCGTGGTGAGATGGTTTTGCCGCTTACATTAGGAGCCCGTCAGCTTGACACGCAAATCTTCGCCAATGCGCTGACGAATTTCCGCCGGCAGGCGGTCATGCACACGCCTTGCCCCCACTCGAGCGACATCGACTACCGTCGCAGGTGCGGGAGTGGCAACCGCCACAACCAGCCAGATCAGTGCAGACAGCGCAAAACCGCCGAGCGCAACCAACTCAAGAATTAAAGTATGCCGCGGGGCGAAGTGGTGAATCACTCCGAAAGCCAGAAGAAAGACCGCGGCAGAAACCGACGCCAGCACAATCAGTCCTACATCGATTGCCCGATGTATTTGCTGGTGCGAACGGCAGTGCTCGCACTCGGTAAAATGCGCCTCGTAATCGCCACGCATTTCGGGCGTGATGCCGGAAATGTCATATCGCCAGCCCGCCAGAATTTTCCCAATGACCGGGTCAACGCATTCATTCATACATCCGCCGCCGTTTCGCGAACTATTTACTCTCCAATTAATCGTTTGGGGACTGCCGCCCCGGCTGTCTATGTTGCCCTAAAACTGAATTCTTTCCGTGGGCGCATTCTGCGCCGCCAGCATTACCCGGTTGCGGATTAAAGTCATCTGCGGTCCCAGCGCGTTTTCCGCCGCCCGCAACGCTATTTCCGGATGGTTATTCTGTTCCGACAGGTGCGCCAACACTATGTATGATGCGCCTCCATCATAATATTCCGCAAAAAATTGGGCCAGCGACTCATTCGACAGGTGCCCGACCCGGCTCATCACCCGTTGCTTGACCGACCATGGGTAGGGGCCAACCCGCAGCATTTCCAGGTCGTGGTTGGATTCGATCATCAGCACATCGCAGCCGCGCAAATGGTCGCGCACGCTTGGCGGCATGTAGCCAAGATCGGTAGCAATCCCTATCTTGGTTCCCTCGGCACGGAAGGTGAAGCCCACCGGGTCAGCCGCATCGTGCGGAATGGTAAAAGGCGTGACCGTAATGTCTGCGATCTGAAACGATCTGCCTGATGAAAAGAGTTCCAGCTTTGCCATTTTCGGCAACTCTCCGGCATCGTCGCGCGCCGCCCGCGCCCAGGCCTGATGCGTGGCCCCAGTCATGAAAACCGGCACATCAAGTTTTTTGGCCAGCACCGCCAGTCCGTAAACATGGTCCGAGTGCTCGTGGGTAACAAGAATCGCGGAAATTTCACGCGGATTGCGCCCCACCGATTTCAGCCGTTTGAAAGTCTCGCGGCAGGAAATTCCGGCATCGACCAGAATGCAGGCGCACGAGCTTTCAACCAGCGCGCTATTTCCTCGGCTCCCGCTGGCCAGCATCGAAACCGAAACGCTCATGCTAGCAGCATACATTCATCTACTGTGGAAATAAGAGTAACTTCCTGGTTAGCCGCTACCTTAGAGTCGCCGGTTTTGTGTTATTGAGGAAATCCAGTAATGCTTGTGATCGCACATAGTGGCTACGTTGTTCCTAATCCGAACAAACGACAAAATTACGGAGCTCAGGGGGGCGATTTGTTACTATAGGCGGCTCCGTTGACGGGCTCACGGTTCAACGCCAAGGGCCAGTGGAGAACGAACGGTTAACAAAATGGAAACGATTACGATACGTGAAATCATAGACCAAGTCCTCCGAGGTCAGATTCGAATTCCTGCTTTTCAAAGAGGATTCGTGTGGGAGCCTGATCGAGTTGCTTACCTAATGGACAGCATTTACAAGAAATATCCGTTCGGCTCGCTGTTGTTCTGGAGAACGAAGGAAAAACTGAAAGTCGAACGAGACCTGGGCCCGTTTACCCTGCCTGAGCCACAGGCGGATTACCCGATCGACTATGTACTTGATGGCCAGCAGAGAGTGACAGCCATTTTCGGCGTGTTCCAAACAGACCTTGCCATGGTTAATCCCATACCTTGGGAGAATATTTACTTCGATTTAGGCGCAGACACAAATGCGCAAGATCCGCAATTCGTAGCGTTGTCCGAGGACGAGGTCAACTTTAAGCGACACTTTCCCCTGAACACGATCTTCGATACGTCTTCATACCGAAAAGCGACAAAAGACTTCGATGACGATACAGCCAAGCGCATCGACGACATGCAAGCTGTCTTCAAAGAGACTCAGATCCCGAGGCAGTTGTCGAGCACTGATGACAAAGCAACGGTTGCAATCATCTTTGAGCGAGTCAACCGCCAAGGGGTCCCACTAGATACCCTACAACTCTTGTCTGCCTGGACGTGGAGTGAAGATTTCCAACTGCACGAGCAATTCACCGAGCTTAGCGAGCAGCTAGGGCCATTTGGCTTTGCCGAAGTTGGAGAAGACACAAACCTCTTGCTTCGATGCTGTGCCGCGGTTCTCGTGAAGGATGCCGCACCAGAGGCGCTGATGGGGCTTAATGGCCAGACCGTCCGTGACAATTTCAAACGTATTTTGAACGGAGTCAAGGGCGCAGTGGATTATCTTCGGTCAAATTTCAACGTCTTCTCACTCGCAAATCTCCCGTTCCCAACAGTCTTGGTCCCGCTCTCGGTATTTTTTGCTGCGGATGGGAACGAAGAGGCAAAATACACGGACGAGCACCGCCAGGCCATAAATCGTTGGTTCTGGCGAACGGCTTTTTCGAAGCGTTACAGCGCTGGCGTACTGCGGAATCTGAAGGCTGACATTGACGACATGGAGAAAATGCGGGATGGTAAGGAGCACACCTTAGGTGTGTTTCAGATGAGTGTTTCTGACGCGTTCTTTACCGACAACATTTTTGGAATGGGAAATGTCAACACAAAATCCTTCATTCTGATGCTTGCGCAAGCCCGGCCAAGAAGTTTTATATCTGGAGCACCACTGAACCTTGCCGAGAAGCTCCGAGAGAGCAACAGAACCGAGTTTCATCATTTGATGCCGCGAGCTTTCCTTAAATCCAGCGGGCAGACGCATCCCAGCGATAGTGTGCTTGCCAATTTTGCATTCCTTTCTCGCGCGGATAACCGAGAACTTGGCGGAGCCCCTCCTTCTGAGTATCTAAGCAAAATGGCAAAAAATGTTGATGAGATTCTGGCATCGGCGCTTTGTCCCGAACAGTTGTTCGACGACGAGTATGAGCCATTCTTGCTTCTGCGATCCAGTGTACTAACGAAAAAAGCGAATGAACTGTGCGCCTAAGCCGCAGAAGACATTCTTGATCGTCCAGTGATAGCACACTACAAATGCGGGAAAGGGAGCATTTTGCAGGATGTATATACCTGCCGACATAATCACTTCCGCGACAGCTCGTCCACCCCCAACCGCGCCAGTGCTCCGCAGTAGCACCCGGCGGTTCCGGTCAGAAAGCCCAATCCCGACTCCCAGATCTGCGCCCGATACGGCTTCCATCCCAGGAACAAGTAGGTCATCAGCTGCAGCAGCGGCACAAACGCGCCCACGATCAATATCCATCGCCAGGCGCGCCGCGGACGCATGAAGCCGAGCGCCAGCGTTGCTACCAGCACGAACAGCGTAGTCACCAATACGTCGCCCACGGTCACGTTCAGAATGCCGGCAGACATTCCCAGCAGGATGGCAAGAACGTAGATGAAAATATCGGATTTCGGCATCACTGATATTTGTAAAATCCGCGGCCGGATTTTTTGCCCAGCCAGCCCGCGTCAACCATTTTCACCAGTAGTGGACAAGGGCGGTATTTAGGATCGCCCAGCCCATTGTGCATTACTCGCATGATGTCCAGGCAGACATCCAGCCCAATGAAATCCGCCAACGTCAGCGGCCCCATGGGATGGTTCATGCCCAGCTTGAAAACCTCATCGACGGCTTCGGGCGTGGCCACTCCTTCCATGACGGTGTACATGGCTTCGTTCAACAATGGCATCAGCACGCGGTTGGAAACGAACCCCGGCGCGTCGTTGACCTCGACCGGGGTCTTCTCCAATTTCACCGACAGCTCGCGAACCGTTTGAAAAGTTCCGTCCGAAGTCGCCAGCCCGCGCACGACTTCGACCAGCCTCATCACCGGCACCGGATTAAAAAAATGCATGCCGATAACTTTTTGCGGGCGGTTGGTGACCGCAGCCAGCTTAGTTATCGAAATCGAAGAAGTGTTGGAGGCCAGAATCACTTCCCGCCGGCAAATGCGGTCGAGATCGCGGAACAGTTCTGATTTAATTTCCAGCTTCTCAGAAGCGGCTTCGACGATGAAGTCACATGCGCTCAGCCGGCTCCTGTCCACTGCTCCTTCAACTCGCTTCAAAGTCTCTGATTTTTGCGCTTCGGTGATTTTGTTCTTTGCCAGCTCGCGGTCGAGATTTTTAGTGATTGTTGCGATTGCGCGATCCAAAAATTTCTGTTCGACGTCGCACAGAATTACCTTGTACCCGCTGCGCGCAAACACATGGGCGATCCCGTTGCCCATCGTGCCTGCGCCGATCACTCCTACTAACTCAATTGCCATTGTGTGTTCCTGAAGTAAAACTCTGAAGTGAGAACCGAAAAGTCTAACACCGGAAAATCCTCAAGCGCGAAACTTGCAGCCTGGGCGCGGGTTTCCAATGATAGCCGCAATTGCGCGGCGAGAGGGCGACGATTCTGTCCCCGGCGCCCACAGGAGGAACTTATGAGAACCAGTTTCAAGACACTAGCCACAATCGCTACCTTGTTGGCGGGCACGGCTGGAATTGCCGCTGCTCAGGATGGGCAGTACTACGATCACGACGATTCCCGGTACCAGAATCGACCTTACGATAATGACGATTACCGCTACGAGAACCGCCCTTATGATCGCTACCAAGATCGCGATTACGGCCGCGACAGCTTCCGTTATGGCATGCACGAAGCGCGCGAGTTTGGGGCCCGCGATGGGGCGTCAGTTGCCCGCCAGGATTTGTGGAGCCGCAAGCCTTTCAATCTCAATCCGCGCGGACGCTTCGACGATGCCGACCATGGCTATCGCCGCGAGTTCGGCAGCAAGCGTGAGTATCGCGAGCACTACATTGAGGCCTATCGCCAGGCCTACCAACGCAGCTTTCGCCGTAACGACCGCTATTAAAATTCAGCTAATCACTTTCAGCCACTAACTTCACCCAGCCCTTCGCATTGTCATCCCGAACGGACGCGGTCGCCGCGTCCGAGAGGGACCTTACGATACGTTTTAAACTTGCAGCGGCGGGGGAAGGGGCGGATTTAGCGGCATGCACTATACGCCATCCCGGGAACTGCACACGCGCTGAAGATGGACGTAAGGTCCCTCTCCCGCCCGCTTCAGCGGGCGCGTTCGGAATGACAATCGTTAGAGCGCGACTAATGCGAGCGCGTGAATTGAAGCACGCAATGGCAGTAGCTACGGATTCGCTTAACCAATTTAAGCAACCAGGTTCCTGGCCACTCGTTATCTCTCTTCTTGCCATTTTCCACTCCGCGTGCAAAAATTCCCCCGCTCTCAGGAGGAGAAAATGCAGCGTTATCTATTAGCCTTGACCCTATGCCTTGTCTTCGCTGCTCCGAAGCCGATCTATGCGAAAAGCATGGCCAAAGCCGGCCCCAACCAAGCTCATCTGCAAAAAATCTGGGATGGCTGGAGCACGCTCAATCCCGACAATGTAGCTCAGTTTTATGCCACCGGGCCGCATGTTTTCTTCGATATCGCTCCGCTCAAGTATTCCAGCTGGGATGAATACCAGAAAGGTGTGCGCCAGGTGCTGGCCGATTTCAAGAGTGCGAAGTTCACGGTCAATGATGACGCAGAACTGCATCCTGCCGGGAAGTATGTTTGGGGCACTGCGACTGTGAAGGACGAGATGACGCACAAGGACGGCAAAGTGGATACCGGGAACTTCCGCTGGACGGTCGTCTTTGAACAGCAGGGCGGAAAGTGGCTGATCGTCCACGAGCACATCTCCGCGCCCTTGCAGTAAGCGTCGACGCTCAGTAGGCGCGGAGAAAAAAGTATGTGGTCATGCCCGCGCCTACCGCAATCACAAACCACCGCACCCAAACTCGCGGCAGGCGCAGCGAAAAACGCGCTCCGAAGTAGCCGCCCAGCGCCGCGCCCAGAATCATGACCAGCGCCTGAGGCCAGTACACCGCGTGCCGCACAATGAAAATAATCACTGCAATGCCGTTGGTCGCGCCGCTCAGCACGGTCTTGAAAGCGTTCATCTCGTGAATATCGGCCATGCCAAATGCGGTGAGCATGGCCAGGATCACGAATCCCATGCCTCCGCCGAAATAGCCTCCGTAAATTGCCACCAGGAGCTGGAACAATGACGCTGCCACAATGGCCTTGCCGCCGGGAGTCTGTACTACGTGCGCATTACGCGAGAGTTTCGGGCCGAAGATGAAGAGCAGCACCGCAAACAGCATCAGCCAGGGCAGGATTTTCAGAAACGTCTGTCCCGGAGTCCGCAACAGCAAAAGCGCTCCCACCACGCCTCCGCCGAGGCTGACAATGACCAGCGGCCACAATACCCGTCGCTGCACTTTCAAGTGATGGCGGAAGGCTCCGCCGCTAAAGGTCAATCCGGTCCAAAGAGCAACTGTGTTGGTGGCATTCGCGGGCACCGCAGGAACGCCGGTGAACAACAACGCCGGAAAGGAAATAAAGCTTCCGCCGCCCGCGACAGCATTCAGCGTGCCCGCAAGCAGGGCGGCAAAAAACAGCAGAACAGCATTGTGTGGAGTAAGGTCGGCCGCGGTCAAACCTGAGTTGTATCAGAGCAGGAAAGGTCGCCGCAAATAAAGAGTCAGTCGGTGCTTGCTTTGTTTCTATGGGTTCGAGACATAGATGACCGATTTGATCCAAGTGCCCTTGGAGTGGTCGAAGGTTTGAACTGCCACGCGGTGGACACCCGGGCCGGAGAGTCTGGCCGTCGTGCCGCCTGGCAACGCGCTCACATTGAAGTAGTCAGCTTGCTTTATCCCATCGACATAGATCTGCATGTGACTAGCATTGTGCGGCCCCGAAGCCTTAGCTGAAATCCCAAACCTCAGAGGAACATGGCTGCCATCAAGCGGTGAAATAATGTGAGTGATCTCGGTATCTGGGCCACCGAAGGTGTGGGGAAATTTCACCGTGAATTGATTATGAGCATCCGTTTTAAATGCTGGTATTCCTCTGGGGAAGTTCCCCGGGCGAGTCGCGATGGACGGCGAATAAGTAAACACAGTGACGGTTTTCTTCGAAGGACTAACCGTCAGGATGCGAAGGTACCCATAACCGAAAAAACCGTTGTTCCCCTGTCCTTGAAAATCAGAAAGAATTTGGATGGGCCGATTGGGGTTCGAACAAAGAGTCGTCCAGGATTGCACGCCGCAGTTTACATATCCGACGCCATTGTAGTTAGGAACATTTGGATAGTTCCCCGGGTTGGGATTTCGTACGTGTCCGCTCACCGCCATGAATACGTTGGGATGAGCTCCAATCAAGCGGTACCACAACGCAATGCCATCCATGCCGCCGGTCGATTTGTACGAGTTAAATGAATCTGGCCGACATCCGTAGATGCTGCCAGGAAATCCGGAACAGAGAGGGTATGCCGTTCCAGCCCGAAATGTTGAGCCGAATGTAGGACCTGTCCCATCATTCGCAAGATACGCATGGGTGGCGACGATAACCGGGCCAGAAAAATTCGAAATCAATCTATTCGCCGCGGCCACGATCGAACTCCGCGGGAACAACTCGAGCGACAAAATCATGTAGTTGGTCGAGCCGATTTTCATCGTCTTGTAAAAATTAGGAGTGCGTTTGCCGGAAGAATCCAGAATGTAAGCCGTCGGATTGATTGTGGCTGGTCCGAAGTAGTGAAAATAATTGGTCGTGCCTCGCCGCTCCGGCCGGTCGCCTTCGCAATCGTAGTCATGGTTCCCAATCGTGGGCTGATAATAAATTCCATGACTGGTGAGAATTTTTACCGCTGCTTGTGCCTGCTGCCATTGCGTTTGCCATGAAGATGACGGAGCCGTCCCACAGGTGCCGATTATGTTTCCATGGCTGTCGATGGGATAACCTCCGCCATCGATGATGTCTCCCAACCCGATCACCATTTTTATGTTCAGAGCGGCCCGGTGCGCAACCACCCAATTGGCTTGATCCCTGAACACGTAGGCGTTCTGCGAGTTGTAGTACTGGGTGTCGGGAAAAAGGACGATAGAAAAATCAGCATCGCTTGATGAAATGGAAGCCATCGCCAGCTGGCTGTGAAGAAACTTCGGTGTCCAGATTGCGCTGCCAATCAGAATAAGAAGCACAAACGCAAGAAGCTTCATCAAACCTCCCCAACGCACCCGAATCCGAGAAACCGACCGCGAAATCAGGTCCTCGTTTATTTCAAAAGTTCAGGAAAGAGCTCTTGCGCAAAACTACAAATGTTCGTGGACATCAACAATCCGACGAACACCTTAAAGCTGTGTGCAAATTAGACACGGAAGGACCTGATCGAAAGTCTGTGGAAAAAAGGCGTGAATTAACGCACAAACATTGGGTGGTTTTGTTTGTGGTTTGCCGCGACTGGAGGCAGCTTATTCCGGAAAATCCTTACTCAATAAGTTCCAAGCCTCACCCGCACGACTTTGCCTTGATGGGTGAAGTTCAATCCGAAGTCGGTCTCGTCGCCATTTAGCAATCGAACAAATTTCCAGCTGCCGTTCTCGTAATGTCCCTCTTCGGCGCGGAGAATCTGCACGCGTCCATTATCTTTTGATCCCAGCTGAAATTTAATTCGCGCGTCAATGCCGGTAACCAGAAATTCGTCGGCTGAAAGCTGCGCAACCAGAGCGCGCCCATGATGGTCCTTGGTTCCCGGCGCTTTTGGTCCGCCATCGAATTGCGGGAATCCGAAAGCCACCGTCGCCTGCCACTTGCCAAAATCCAGCGGGACCTGCGCAGCGCCTTCTTCTTCGACTGCGGTCTTTAATTTATCTTCAAAATTCAATCGTGCAATTTCGCGGTCCATCGGCCCGACTAGCGCATAATTTTCGGAATGCATTGCCGGGGGCTTTTCGTCGGTGATGGTCCACCCGGTGTAATCAATCCCAAACGGTGAAAATCCGATCGCGCTCTGGCCCAGCGCATAAAAGAAATACTTGGCATCGGCGTCGCTCCCTCCGGTTTCCGGCACCCACAGCGGGTTGTCGGGGCGATGATAGGCGTTCAGAACTTCGCGATAGGCTTCGGATTCGTCCATGTAAATATCAGGCCCGATCATATCGATGGCTGGCGCCGCGGCTTTCCAAACATCGAGCATGTTGTAAGTCGGGCCTCCGCTCGGATACTGGACGCCGGGTATGGCATCGGGCCGGTACTTCAGCCAGTTATTCACATACAAAGGCAAAGGGAACTCGGCCTTGCCTGCGACCGCAATCTGATTGATGTAATGGGCAATGGCATAAGCGGAGAAAGTCTCATCCGCGTCCGCGCCAAAAACTTCTTTCCAGTTTCCGGCATGCCTATGCAGGGCCTGCACCAGATCGCCAGGAACCTGCGATTGAAATAACTTTTCTGCGGCGGGAGAAAAATCACGCACGCTGCCGAGCGATCCTGATTCATTCTCCACCTGCACCAGCAGCACCGTGTGTTGCTCGCCGTCGATTTGCTTCAAATGCTGCATCAGCGCGGCGAAAGCTTTTTTGTCAGCTTCAAGGTTCGTGTCGGCATGCGGAGAGAGCACGTCTAACGGCTCGCCCCGGTCGTTCATCACCCGCGGATATTGCGCGGGATCGGTCTTGATCCACTCCGGAACGTAGTGCATCCTTCCGTTCTTCCACGTGCCAAACCACAGCAAGACAAGGTACACGCGATGCGAGCGCGCCTGCTTCACCAGTTCGTCGACTACGGAAAAATCGAAACGGTCGCGCTGCGGCTCAAGTTGTTCCCAATAAACCGGCGCTTCAACAGTATTGGCATGAATGGCCGCGATAGCCGGCCACACCTCGGGCAACACCGCCGGCCACGCGCTGGAATTGTTGATCTGCGCGCCCAGAATCAGGAACGGCTGGCCGTCCACCATCACCGCATAGCGGCCGTCTTTTTTGACCAGACGAGGCATTTCGGCGCTCCGCGCGGAGAGCGCGGAAAAAGTGATCATGGCAAAAAAAGCGGCTACAGAAAGACGGCGAGGAATGAATAGCGTCACCTGGGCCTCCAGCTGAAAGTCAAAAAAAAATCAGTGTTGCGGTTTCCGCAAGAAAGTTGCGGAAGAAGTGTATGCCAATTCGCTGCGACGCGCAGGGCGGTTTGAAGGCTCCACGTCAGCTCGCGAAATCCTTCGAAACCAGCGGCGCCCGGTCCGCATCTTGAAAGCTAAAGATGCCCCTCGCGATACTCATCTTAATCGTCGCAATCCCATTGTCGGGAATGTTGATGATGCGCTTCCGCAAACGCTGGCTCGCCAAAATCAATCTCGCCATCACCAACCGCATCACCAGTCGCTTTGCCGGATGGCTGCCCGTCTTTGGCATCATCACTCACGTGGGACGAAAATCCGGCAAGGTGTATCACACTCCCGTAAACGTCTTTCGCGCGCCCAACGGATTTGCTGTCGCGCTCACTTACGGTCGCGAGAGCGAGTGGGTAAAGAACGTTCTCGCCGCCAACGGATGCGAACTGCAAACCGGCGGCCGCCATTATCACCTCTCCCATCCAACCATCGTGCACGACCCCACCCGCAAACAATTTCCATTTCCCGTGCGGATCGTCCTCGGCATAGTCGGCGCAAATGATTTCATGCAGCTCACGACGTCCAAGACAAACTGATCCGCCCGCGTGGCCCCGATCCGGTTTGTTGGTATCTGATCTGGCTGTGTGGCGCGGACATTCCTGTCCGCGTTGGTATCTGATCCGGCCGTGTAACGAATACAGATCATCCCGAGTCGGCTGGGGTGCCCCATGTCTCGCCGTTTTTGCGAGACATGGGCATCTGACCATGTTCATCCGTCACAGACAAGACCAGCTCGGATTACCTACCCTGTTCTATGCCCCAAACTCTTCGTCGATTTTACGGTGGGCGCGACCTGCACTTCCTGACGTTCAGTTGTTACCAGCGGAAGCCGTTCTTCAACGATCCAAGTCTCTGCGATTTATTCCTCACCTCTCTCGAGCGTGTACGCCGGCGTTATCGCCTCGTCGTTTTGGGGTACGTGGTCATGCCTGAGCACGTCCATTTACTAGTAAGTGAACCTCAACGGGCGACGCTCTCGATCGCTATGCAGGCATTAAAACTAGGTTTCTTCCGAAGTTTAGAAGTGAGTTGTGGAGGCTCCGTTCCCAGGTCTCGCAAAAACGGCGAGACCTGGGGCACCCCAGATATTTCTACCGGCAGATCTCGGACAAAAAACCAAAATGGGGTGCCCCACTTCTCGCCGAATTTACGAGAAGTGGGAGTCCGAGAAGTTACTCCGCGAGCGGCGGGAATCCCGAACCCATTCTGGCTAGCGCGGTTCTACGACTTCAATGTCTGGACGGAAAATAAACGCGTCGAGAAACTTCGATATATCCACAGAAATCCGGTAAAGCGAGGATTGGTCCAATCACCCGACCAGTACCGTTGGAGCAGCTTTCGGTGGTATTCCTGCGGTGAACGTGGTCCCGTCCGCATAAACGACGCAACTATTTTGGTGATGAAAATCTGCCCACCCGCCCGCCGCCACTGAGTGTCTGTACATGGGGTGCCCCATGTCTCGCCGATTTTGCGAGACATGGGAGTTGCGAGACCTGGGGCACCGCCGGTCCGGAAAATACTAGAATCAGGATCGGCTCAGGTACGCGACTTGGGCTGCTTGGTAGCAAGCCTGCCAAACGAGAGGGGACTTACCAGTCTTCGAAGGATTCCGTGCGTCTAAGGCGAAATTTCCAATAGTATCTGCAAGGGTCTCTCCGAGCTGTCCCTCGAGCATTTTTTGGGGCTCAACTCCTTTTCCCCAAGAGTAGCGGCCTGACTTTTCTTCAAGCAGCGCGCGGAAAGCCGCCAGCACCGGATACACGAAACCGGCGGGTACCCCGTATTTCGATTCTTCCCTGATAAAGTGCAGGTGGGCTTTCCGCTTTCCGTCGTACTTCGTGACCCCAGTCAGCTTTCCAAACTTCCCCCCCTCAACTTCACCGCTTTTCCCGCGGACTCTGTTGTAAAGGTCGGGCAGAAGAAGTTGTACGTTGTCGTACAGTTCCAGAATGTCAGCAGCCAATGGGTAGATACGCTCATAGTCACTTTTGTGCTCAGAAAAGTGCTGCAAGCACGCGGCCTTTGACCGATACGCATTGATCGGATGGATACGCTCCGTGAAACTGGCTCGGTCAAAACATGTGAGTATTGCAATCACCTCACGCACGTCAATTGGTTTGGAACCGCCATCGTCCAAAAGTTCATGCTCTTTATAGGCGATTAGTCCAGAGTATGGCTGCAGTGCGATTGCCCTTTTGAGTTTTTCAAACTCGCCCTGCAGGTTCATAAGGCTCTGGTCCCGGACCTGGTTTGACGTGTTCCGAGCATCCACTAGCGTCGGGATTTCTTCCTGCTTGAAACCCTCCAGGATTTCAATCTTGACGTACTGGGCGTCGTCAAGGCTCTCTCGCTCCTCAAGCAAGATGTTGTAGGTATGACCGCCGTCTAGCAGACCATGAAGCTGAGGGTCCTTTAGCGTTACAGTCAACCGTCCGGTTTGGTTATTGAACGAAGCAGAATCAACAGAAAGCACGATGCCTCGATTCAAAAAAACAAACAACTCAGGATTGTCGTGCACACTTGCGCGAATGGCAGATGGGACGGCACCGGAGAGCTTCGGGTCACGCACATTTATCCGTCGCCATGCGCTGAGATCCGGCAATTCGCGAATATCAATCACTGCGACAAAATCTCGATAGCCTTGTTTTAGGAAGGGTGTTTCAACGTGGCGAAAAGAGACTACAGGAAAAGTAAAACGAGCAGAAGTTTTCATTTGGACCTTCAGTAAAGGGTCGACCTTTGACTTTCCATCAAGAGGAGGCCCTCTGTGATGGGAACCGCCGTTACCGGCTAGTCAAAAGGATTGTACCACGCATATACAAGGTGGAATCTCGTTTTCGACTAGTAGGACTCGGCGGCGCACCCCTCTGACGTCACCAAACTGACAGGCGTCCAGCCGCTCACGCATACGCCAGCACCACCGCCCCGCTGACGATCAGCACGCCTCCGCACCAGTGATGCCAAGTTATCTTTTCGTGAAGAAAAATTGCCGCTAGTGCAATGGCGACGACCACACTCAGCTTGTCCACGGGAGCCACGCGGGAAGCTTCTCCGAGTTGCAAGGCGCGGAAATAGCACAGCCAGGAGAGCCCGGTGGCAACGCCGGACAGGGCGAGAAAAACCCAGGTACGCCCGGCAATCGACGAAAGCGGCTCGGTGTTGGTGAAGAAAGCGATCACCCAGGCGAACACAAGAATGACGACCGTGCGGATGGCGGTTGCCAGGTTGGAGTTCACGTGCGCGACTCCGACCTTGGCCAGCACCGCCGTAAGCCCTGCGAAAAATGCCGAAAGCAACGCCCAGATAAACCAGCTCATGTCCGTTCTCCCTCAACGTATGAAGCTATCGCACTCTCGATAGTTCCAAAACGGGAATCAACTTAAAAACCTCGGACCTGTGCAAAATTCTTGTCGATACCCTGGTGCCTGTTTTCCCTATGAGGAAGCTTGGCACCTGCTGAAACCCGCAAATCCGCCCCTCATTTCAAGCGAAGCGGGAGGGTGAGCGTGGCAAGCCGAATCTCCCCGCAGGGCATAAACCTTGGTTACTTGCCCGCTCCCCGTCCTTCTACGAAACTTCAACTACAAAGGGGAGGTGCTACGTGAAACGGTTTGCGCCATTCATGATTTTTGCATTTGCATGCGTATTAGTTGCCAGCGCGCAGGATAAGCCTCGCGTATTCGTTCAGGGCAAGGGATCGGAAAACGTCAGCTCAAACGGCTCGGCCGCCGGCGGACATCATTTTGGAGCATGGGGATCGAAATCCACCATCGACTCCCACGACGAAAGCATGGAAGTCACCAAGGACCTGCAGAAGAACTGCTCCTCAGTGATAGTGACTCTGAACCAGGCGAATGCCGACTACACCGTCATTATGAACCGTGAGTCAAAACAAAACCGTGGCCTGCTCCGCAGCAATAGCCAGATTCAGGTCGCCAATAAATCGGGCGATATTCTTGGAACCAGCGCCACCCACACGGTTGGCAATGCCGCCAAGGACGCCTGCGAGTTGGTTACATCTGATTGGCAGGCTCATGGACGAGTGAACGCCGCTTCGTCCGCCGTTCCCGTGGAGAACGCCGCTGTGGCGCAACCGGTTGCTCCTGCGGTTACACCCGGCGGAGCAGTGACGGCCGCCACCGGCACGCAATCAACCACCGCCACAAAGTTACAGCAGCAGCGCCAGGCTTGCCTTGATCTCGCGAAAGACAATCCTAGTATCGTTTGCAAGTAGCTGGACCGCTCACGTTTCTCGTGTAGCGTCATCTCCGCCGCTGGAGCTTCCGGCGGCGGATATGCTTTCGTGACACCGGAGTGCTGAGATTGAACCCCCACGTCCGGAAGCGTTAAGCTGACCAGCATGGCAGCCCCTGGAAGGTACTACGTTCTATTCTGCGTCACTTCATTCAACTCCATAGACGAGGTTAAAGCTCAGGCCTCTGACGATCTCGCAGCCCACATGGCGCGCTCGAAGGAGCAGTATGCGAAGGGCAAGGTGCTCATGGCCGGCGCATTTCTTGATGCACCAGACGAACCCCTGACCACCATGGGTCTATTCAGCTCCAGACAGGATGCAGAAGAATACGCCGCCGGTGATCCCTTCATACTGAACGGCCGCGTAACCAGCTGGTACATACGCGAATGGGCCAACATCGTCGGATAACGGCATCGCTCGCAATGCGAGCGGACTTTGAGTGTTCGAAATGAAGATCGCAATTGTTCTCCTCCTCGCAATCCCGGCCTGCGGAATGCTGCTGATGCGCTTCCGCAAAAAGTCATTGGCGCGCTTCAATCTCGCGGTCACAAACCGGATCACTGGCCATTTCGCGGGCCACCTGCCCCTCTTCGGTATCGTCACTCACGTGGGACGAAAATCCGGCAAGGTATATCGGACGCCCGTGAACGTTTTTGGCATGCCCAACGGCTTCGCCATCGCGCTCACTTACGGCCAACAAGCGGAGTGGGTCAAGAATGTCCTCGCCGCTGGAGGTTGTCAGCTCGAAACTCGCGGTGCACGCTATCGGCTCTCATCGCCCACGATCGTTCACGATCGCACGCGCAAACAGTTTCCATTTCCCGTGCGGATCGTCCTGGGCGCAGTCGGAGCAAATGATTTCATGCAGCTAACGCTCGCCTAAAAGCTGATCCAACCGTGTGCCACTGATCCGGCCGTGTGGCGCGGGCGCGCTCGCCTCACGTGATGAAGGGGTTCGCCAAACCCGCCCAACGCGGAAAGTATAAAGAAATTCCTTTTGTGTCAAATGATTTGTAGACCCTGAAGAAATTCCGAAAAATCTCATTTCTGTCCAGTGCCACGATGGTAATTGCTGGAATAGAACTCTGGTATTAAGTATCGATTTAGACAGCGGCAGTCGCCAATCTGTTTGCTAAAATCCAACCACATGCGACGCAAGTGTGAGCCCGAAACTCCTTTTCTGATGGGACTTGGAATCCAGCCGGAGAACCCGTGGTCCACCGCAGATCAGAGCAGAAAGTCGAAAGGCAAGAGCGGCTTCTCCACTTTAGAGTTATGCGCGGGAGCCGGTGGCCAAGCTATTGGCCTCGAACGGGCGGGGATCGATCATGTAGGTCTTCTCGAGTTAAATGCGACCGCATGCTCGACGCTGCGTCGCAATCGCCCGAATTGGAACGTTATCGAGCAAGATCTCACAACCTTTGATGCAACTCCCTTTGTTGGCGCAGAAGTTGTATCTGCAGGATTGCCCTGCCCTCCGTTTTCTGTTGCAGGTAAACAGCTCGGTACCTTAGACGAGCGCAATCTTTTTCCATCAATGATCAGGGTTGTGGACCAGGTTCGGCCTCAAGCGATAATCGTGGAAAATGTTCGAGGAATTTTGGATGCAGTGTTTGAGGATTATCGTGAACATGTAAGCCAGCAACTACGAAAACTAGGATACCAACCCGGGTGGCATCTTATGAGTGCCTCCGATTTTGGCGTACCGCAGCTCCGGCCCAGAGTAGTATTTGTGGCCATCCGCAAAAATAAATCAGAGCACTTCGCTTGGCCTAAAGCCTCGCAAGCTCCTCGTTCGACTGTCGGCGATGTGCTATTTGACCTCATGGCCTCAAACGGCTGGAGGGGTGCGAAGAAATGGCGGTTGCAGGCGGACGAGATTGCCCCCACTATTGTCGGTGGATCCTTGAAACACGGTGGCCCCGACCTGGGCCCGACAAGGGCGCGACAGGCATGGGCGGCACTCGGAGTCGACGGTAAAGGAATTGCGGATCATCCTCCCGAGAGGGACTTCGTAGGTATGCCGAGGCTTACGGTTCGAATGGTTGCGAGACTGCAAGGTTTTCCCGATGAGTGGGAATTTTGTGGAGGAAAAACACAAGCCTATCGCCAGGTGGGCAATGCGTTTCCCCCACCGTTTGCACACGCAATTGCAGAAAGTGTCAGGGACTGTTTAGAGGCCGGGCGACGAGCTGTCGCAGTCGCTGGTTAGCCTGGGAATTCCAGTGGATACAATCTCTTCTGCCCGACGCAGTGAAAACATGCGCCGCATTAAGGACAAGGGAACTCACCCAGAGATGATTGTCCGTTCTGCCGTTCACCGGATGGGCTATCGTTACCGTCTTCACGCGAGAGACCTTCCGGGGAGGCCCGACCTGGTTTTTCCAGCGCGAAAGAAAATAATTGAAGTGCGGGGCTGCTTTTGGCACCAGCATGTGGGTTGCAACGAAGCGCATGTGCCAAAAACACGCATTCACTATTGGCGACCTAAACTTACCTCCAATCGCAAACGCGACAACAAGAATGTCGAGCGGCTCCGGGCGCTAGGGTGGAAAGTGCTCGTGGTTTGGGAATGCGAGATCACTGATACCAAACAGCTACTGCGGCAGCTCCGAAGATTCCTCCAACACTAATCTGGCTCTCCCAGGTTTCTTCGCCGCCGTTCGCTTTCGAATCGTCTGATCACACCACTTGGATCGTCGGGCCATGGTTTAAAAGCCCTGAGCACGTAATCACATTGTTTTTTCCCTGAGATGTCTCGGTATAGCTTGACATCGATTTCCCATCCGATGACCGGATAGCGCAGTTCTCGAAGACGTTTTTGCCAATCATCTTGGTCAGCAACAACCTCAATTAACTGCGATGAAGTTCGGTTGCCTAAACCTATTGCTTTCAGTAGCTCACCGATTCTCATATGCACGCTGTGGTAAGCCATGACTTGCTTCATAACGCTCGCGTCCACATGTAGCGATGAGAAATAGGCCTTTTTCCCGGCGTTACATTCTGTACAAATAGCCCAAAGATTGTCTCGCTCGTTTGTTCCGCCCCAATCTCGTGGTTTTTTATGATCTATGACGAGCAAAGCGCCCTGATCAACTCGCTTGCCGCACATCTGACAACGTCCGTGAGCAGCATGGATTATCTCGGCACGTTCCCTTAAACTAATCTGCCCTTCGTCGACGACCTCGCCTCTCAACCCCGTGTAGGTGTACAGCGTAACCTTTCGCGATTTGCCATTCACAAGACCATTTGCAGATTTTTTTTGGATGACAAACCACTTTTTCAGATCTCTCTTGCGGCGGTCCAAGTGTGTCTGATCGCTGGGGGCCAACCCTTCCTTCTCAAGTTCTTGTCTTATCTCGCCTCCGGAGATACCCTCTGGAAACCTTTTCATCACCTCAATGATTCGCAGGTGAATCCTACCGGGATTGCTTTTACGAGCCATGGCGACGCCGATACGATATCAAAGAATTGCAAGAATCGTGTCTACATCGGACGGAGCCGCTCACGCATACGCCAGCACCACCGCCCCGCTGACGATCAGCACGCCTCCGCACCAGTGGTGCCACGTCATCTTTTCGTGAAGAAAAATTGCCGCTAGTGCAATGGCGACGACCACACTCAGCTTGTCCACGGGAGCCACGCGGGAAGCTTCTCCGAGTTGCAAGGCGCGGAAATAGCAAAGCCAGGAGAGCCCGGTGGCAACGCCGGACAGGGCGAGAAATACCCAGGTACGCCCGGCAATGGACGAAAGCGGCTCAGTGTTGGTGAAGAAAGCGATCACCCACGCGAACACAAGAATGACGACCGTGCGGATGGCGGTTGCCAGGTTGGAGTTCACGTGCGCGACTCCGACCTTGGCCAGCACCGCCGTAAGCCCAGCGAAAAATGCCGAAAGCAATGCCCAGATAAACCAGTTCATGTCCGTTCTCCATCAACGAATGAAGCTACCGCACTCTCAATAATTCCAAAATGGGAATCAACCTAAAAACCGACCTGTGCAAAATTCTTGTCAATACCCCTTTTCGACCTAATTCGCCCTAAGCCGCTGATCACAATCCAAATATAAAGTTCCAAAACATGGCACAATCACCCCTTCCGTTTTGCTATTCTGAAAGTAAGTAGAACAATTCTAAAAGGCACGGCTTCGGCCGTGCCTTTTTGCGTCTGGGGACGAACTAATGGGAGAGCAAGATCCAAATTTCAAGAACTGCAAGCAGCGCGGCGAGTGGGTGGAGATGGTATTCATGGCCCGCGCCTCCCGCGAAGGCCTGCAGGTCAGCAAACCTTACGGCGACTCCGCTGCCTACGACTTCATCGTCGAAAGTGGCTCGCGATGCTTGCGGATCCAGGTCAAGTCCACGCGCTCACGTTTTCAGCAAGGCTTCAGGTGCAACCTTCGCGCTTCCATGAGTCGAAGATACAAGCTAGATTCCTTCGACTTCGCCGCCATCCACGTAATCCCCCTCGACGTCTGGTTCATCATCCCGGGGATCATGGTTAAGCTCGGCATACTCCTGACGCCCGGCGCTCCGAGTTCTAAGTACTACGAATACGAGGAAGCCTGGCACCTATTGAAGCCCGCTAAAGAGCAAAACGAAGCAGCCGCTGCCTCTGCCGTGTAGATGGCGGGCACAGATGCTAAAGTTTTGGGATGCGATCCAACCGTTCCGTGCCACCCTGCACTGTGATCCCCGTTCTGATCTATCCGGATCCCGGCGCAGCGTCGGATTGGCTATCGAAGGTCTTTGGCTTTACTGTCCGTCTTCGCATCGCCAACCACCGCATACAGATGAAAGCTGGCGATGGCTGCTTCACCATCGCCGAAGGCAATGTGCCGCCGAACCACTCGCAGATGGTTCAGGTCCGCATCGAAGACGCCAGGGGCCACTGCCACCGTGCGCGGCAGAAGGGAGCGATCATTCTGTCCGAGCCGACAGACCACCCCTATGGCGAACGTCAATATAACGCGCAAGACTTCTGTGGCCACCGTTGGGATTTCACCGAAACCATCGCAGACGTTGCTCCCGAAGAATGGAGCGGCGGTGAGTTTCATCTGGAGTAAGACGGCCTGTCCTCTAGAACGAAAGAGGGTGCCCCACCCTACGCGGTTTTCGTAGGGTGGGTGAAGCGTACAGTTTGAGCCATCGAAGGAAAGCTCATTCCCCCTCACCCACCTTTAGCACCGCTAAAAATGCTTCCTGGGGAATGTCGACGCGGCCTATGCGCTTCATCCGCTTTTTGCCTTCCTTTTGTTTTTCGAGCAGCTTGCGCTTTCGCGTGATGTCACCGCCGTAGCATTTTGCCAGCACATTCTTAGAAATCGCACGAACCGTTTCGCGGGCAATGATCTTGGCGCCGATCGATGCCTGGATGGGCACTTCAAACATTTGCCGAGGTATCAGTTCGCGCATCTTCGAAACCAGGGCCTTGCCGCGCTCGTAGGCGAACTCACGGTGCACGATTATTGAGAGTGCATCCACCGCATCGCCTGCTACCAGAATGTCGAGCTTTACCATCGGCGACTCCCAGTGTCCGGCGAGGTGATAGTCGAGCGAGGCGTATCCACGCGAAACTGACTTCAGCCGATCATAAAAATCGAGAACGATTTCGTTTAGCGGCAACTCGTATTGCAACATGACCCGGGACGAACTGACGTATTCAAAGCTTTTCTGCTTGCCGCGTTTTTCTTCCACCAGCGCCAGAATGCCGCCGACATATTCTTCGTTGGTCAGAATGGTCGCGAGAATTACCGGCTCATCGATCTTGTCGATTTCGCTGGGATCCGGCCAACGTGAAGGATTGTCCACCTCGACCTTCTCGCCGTCGGTCTTCGTAATCTGATAACGCACGCCGGGCGCGGTAGTGATCAGCTCAAGATTGAATTCTCGCTCCAGGCGTTCTTGAATAATCTCCATGTGCAGCAGGCCGAGAAAGCCGCAGCGGAAGCCGAAACCGAGCGCCACTGAGCTCTCAGGTTCAAAGAAAAACGACGAATCATTGAGCCGCAGTTTTTCGAGCGCCTCGCGCAGTTGCGTGTGCTGGTGCGCGTCCACGGTGTAGAGGCCGGCGAAGACCATGGGCTTGATGTCTTCAAAGCCGGGCAGCGGTTCGATCGCGGGATTGCCATCATCGACGATGGTGTCGCCAATTTTGGTGTCGGCAACGTTCTTGATGTTTGCGATCATGAAGCCGACTTCGCCGGCTTGCAGTTCGCCAATTTCGACCGGCTTGGGCGTGAGCACGCCCAGCGCTTCCACATCGAACACGCGATTGTTCCACCAGAAGCGAACTTTCTGTCCCTTGCGTAAGGTGCCTTCAAAAACCCGCACCAGCACGATGACACCGCGATACGGATCGAACCATGAATCGAACAGCAATGCCCGCAACGGATGATTGGGGTTACCCTTGGGCGGGTGCGTGCGCTTGACGATGGCCTCGAGCACATCGGGCACGCCTTCGCCGGTCTTCGCGCTGATCAGGAGCGCGTCTGAAGCGTCCAACCCAACCGCGCCTTCGATCATTTCTTTGGTGCGGGGAACATCGGCACTGGGCAAATCAATCTTGTTGATGACAGGAATTATTTCCAGTCCATGGTTGATCGCGAGATACGAATTCGCCAGCGTCTGCGCTTCGACGCCCTGCGATGCATCGACCACCAGCAGCGCGCCTTCACAAGCCGCCAGCGAACGGGAAACCTCGTAAGAAAAATCCACATGCCCTGGCGTATCGATCAAGTTAAGCTGATAAATTTCTCCATCCCGCGCCGGATACATCATCCGCACCGCATGCGCCTTGATGGTGATACCGCGCTCCCGCTCCAGGTCCATCGAGTCGAGCACTTGCGCCTGCATCTCCCGCGCCGTCAGCGATCCCGTCAACTCCAGCAGCCGATCCGCGAGCGTAGACTTCCCATGATCAATATGCGCGATGATCGCGAAGTTGCGGATGTGTTGGGAATCCATGATGAGGGCGTGAATATTGATTTTAACAGGCGCGAATCAGAATTGACTTTCACCGGCGCGCGCGCCAGCAACCAACACCCTCTGCAGGCTGGCGCATCAAGTGGGTATATTTCAGGTGCGCAAATATGCGGATCTGAGAAAGATGCGGATTTATGAAAACGTCGCGCACGCGGCTGATTGTGTTCCTGGGAATCTGCCTGCTGGTGTTAATTGGGATCAGTATGTTTGGAAACCGCTACGCGACGGCCTTCGGCGCAGTTGGCATCAAGGCACACACCATTACTTGCTTCAGCCCTTGCTTAGCCTGGGCGGACTTCCGATCACCCTGCTCTTTTTGTTGAAAGGCGCGATATTTCTTGTCGTCCTCATTCTGGTCGCCCATTTCACCTTGTTGTTGCTGCAGAAAAGGGTGCTGCCGCATACGCCGCTGGAGTCCGTCGCTGATCGGCGCGATTGCCGCACTGCTCAGAATCCACAACTGAAATCCTTTTCGAGTACAACCCTGCTGCAATAAAAGGGGAGGAACATGCGAATCATCATCCTTTTTATGCTGGTGGCATGCTCGTTACGCGCTCTTAGCGAGAATTCAGGCGCTGACTGAAGATTCTTCAGGTTGAAGTCGCGAATAAAGCTCAGCAGGGGAACTTTGCAGGACCTTCCTGCCTCCGCGGATAAATTTCGTCTTCAAGCGTAAAAACCTCAATTCAATCAGGTAGTACGACGCGCTTCCGAGAAGAACTGCGAGTGAAAGAGCGGCTGCAACGACCACGGACCTGGAGTGGTTCTTGAGGAGGTGAGTTGCCCAATAGTTGGTGACGGCCTGGTATAGAAACATTGAATACGAAATTCGTCCGACGAAGCGGGTGAGGCTCCAGTTCAACCATCCCCAAACCCGGGTGTTCGCAAAAACGATTACTTGAACCAGAAGAACTGCAGTCAGTAGAGGGTCCACAACGAAGCCGACTCCAAACTTGTAAGCCAAGCCGTAGCGGCCATCGAGGGCGATGGAAGCAACGATCAAGCCAAAAACAAGAAGCGATATCCAAACTCTGGAGGTGATAAACGCCCAGAATTCCTGCATGATGTCGCGCTTGAGCAGAACTGCGAGTAGACATCCCACCAGCAAGTGGTCCACTCGGGAATCAAACGAAAAATTCAGCCATGCGCGTGAAACGTGAAATTCAAAGAACAGGATTATTCGATAAAAATCGACCGCTGCGATGATCCCGATAAGTACGAAGCTTAAACGGCGAAGGTCTTTTTGAAAAAACCTCAGCAACCAGGGCCACAAAAGATAAAACTGTTCTTCGATAGACAGGGCCCAGGTATGCCCAAAATATTGATGCGGGTGAACACTCATGGCTCTGCGATAGTTGCGGACGTAAAAAAAGGCGGCGGCATAATCCGCCCATGCAGAGGCAGAGGGTCTGCCTTGCATCAGCCAGGTGATCGCAAAATGTAGGACCCAAAAAATATAAAAGGCGGGGAAAATACGCAGCCCGCGACGAATGTAAAAATTACGAATCGAAACGTCGCCGCAACTGTCGGACTCTCGTAGCAGGGTCCAAGTGATGAGGAATCCGCTTAGGACGAAGAAGGTCAATACCCCCCGTCCCTCCGGCGCGTGCGGCACACCCAGGTGGTTGAAAATCACCAGAAGAACGGCCACAGCTCTCAATCCATCGAGCGAAGGGATTCGTCCCGCTAGTCTTTGACTTAGTGCCGTGCTATTGCAGCGCAGATTGGTTTCCATGCCGGCCGGCACAAATGTAGTTGTGGACATCGATCACCCACTTGTAATCGCGGACGACTGCTCGTGTATCGACGAGTCTTACCGAGGGGAGGAACCAGCTGAAACAATTCGCTGGCTGGCGGATTATAGCGCGAAGTGCACACTTTTGGTGCACTTATTTCAATGGATTGATGAGACTATTTGGGCTTGGCTTTGCGATCCGGCAGGGCAAAGGCAGGCCAGGTACGTTACCACTCCCTTGGTGCGGTAAAATCCTGCGGCAGCTCCGGAGGAATCATGCGAAGTGTTCTTTTTCTTCTGCTTGCGGCGGCAGGCTCGTTGCGCGCCCAGACTCTTTCGCCGGAAGTGAAGGAGTTCGTGAAGGTGGATGCGCCCGTTGTTGCGCTGGAGCATGTGCGAGTGATTGATGGCACTGGAGCACCGGCGCGCGACGATCAGACCATCGTTCTGGCCAATGGCAAAATTCAATCGGCCGGCGACGCGGCTTCGGCCAGCGTTCCGAAAGATGCGCAAGTGCTTGACCTCCGCGGCGACAGCGTAATGCCCGGCTTGGTCGGCATGCACGATCACATGTTCTATCCCATGGGCGGCGCGGTGTTCGGAGAAATGGCCTTCAGCTTTCCGCGCTTGTATCTTGCTGCCGGAGTAACTACGCTGCGCACCACCGGCTCGATTGAACCTTACACCGACCTTGAAATTAAAAGGCACATCGATGACGGATCCATGCCCGGTCCGAAGATCCACGCTACAGGCCCATACCTCGAAGGCAAGGGCACGTTTGCGCTGCAGCTCTTCGAACTTAGCAGTCCAGATGAAGCCATCCGGATGGTCAATTACTGGCTCGATGAAGGCGTCGATAATTTCAAGGCTTACAACTTTCTTACCGACGACGAGCTTTCAGCGGCGATCAGGGCTGCGCATCATCGCGGCGCCAAGATCACCGGACATTTGTGCTCCATTGGCTTTCGCGAGGCTGCGGCGCTCGGCATCGATGACCTGGAGCACGGTCTGCTTGTGGATACAGAATTTTTCTCGTGGAAGAAGCCGGGCGAGTGTCCAGATACGCCGAAAGATATGAGTTACCTTGCGGACCTTGACGTGAAGTCTGGTCCGGTTCACGACATGATTGTCGATTTGGTGAAGCGGCACGTGGCGATTACATCAACTTTGCCGGTGTTTGAGGTAGAAGTGCCCGGCCGTCCGAGCGTTCAGCCGCGAGTGTTAGAAGCATTGTCGCCCGGCGCGCGGGATAGATTTTTGGCAATGAAGGTCCGCATGGCAGACACCGCGCGCCTGAAGAAAGCCTACGGTACGGAGGACTCGCCAATGGCTGGGGCCTTCAAAAAAGAAATGGAATTCGAGCGGGAGTTTGTGAGGCAGGGAGGAACATTGCTGGCCGGCGAAGATCCCACGGGCATTGGCGGAGACCTGGCCGGCTTTGGCGATCAGCGTGAGGTTGAATTGCTGGTCGAAGCCGGGTTCACGCCGCTGGAGGCGATCCACATTGCGACCTACAACGGCGCTCAATATCTTGGCGATGCGGAGAAGGTGGGGACAATCGCGTCCGGCAAGCAGGCCGACCTGATCGTGGTCAAAGGCGACCCGTCACAAAAAATTGAAGACATTGAGAATGTCGAAACCGTGTTCAAGGATGGAGTGGGGTACGATTCCGCCAAGCTGATTGAGTCAGTGCGAGGGGTGGCTGGTGATAGGTGAGTGCGGATATCCATTATTTGAGCCGCAGATTTGACCAAGTAATGCCGTGTCTCGCCTGCCCGGCGTCGTAAGATCGATTGGCAGAAGTTCTTTCTGTATTATTGTCGTTATAGAAATCCAATTTCCGGGAGAGCTTTAGACCATGGAAAGCGCTCTTTTCGTTTCCGCATTCCCATGCCAGCCAATAGTGCTGTTGCCACAATTTAGTGAAACCCCAAGCCATTTTCCGAAAAAGCGAAGGGAACAGAATTCCCCGAGCAAAAAGAAACTAGGTAATCGCGTGCTAATGATTGGCCGTTTGCGCGAACTAGCTCTTTACCGAGCGGAATTTCTCGGGCAAGCTGGCTATAAGACCCTTGTCCCAGCGGATGAGAGCGAAGCATTCACAATTATGCGGCGTGGCCAGTTCGATGCCATTGTGCTCAGCTACACACTTCCAGATGAGGTGGTGCAACGGTTTGCTGAAGCAGCACGTGAATTCTGCCCTGACTGCCCGGTTATCGCGATTACCGATACGAACACGGTCGATCGCCGCATCGCGCCGGATGCCGTCGCAATTGCCAATGAAGGCCCAGCAGCACTGCTATCCGCTCTCGGTAGAGTCTTGCAACCTGCCTGAATACGATGTGGGCGAAGGGCCACCCAGTACGCGGCGAGTCAGCGCACACAGAAGGCATAGAAAGCCAGCATCTCGGGTCGGAGGTTTCCTTCGTCACGGTGCCTTTGCCTAGCACCGCCGAGCCTCTCTCGGCTACTGGGGGAGAGCTCATCTAGAATCATCCTCGTCTCTCAGGACGAGACAATATCAACCAGAGAACACGAAAGTCGTACACAGTTCCCTGTATTGAAGCAGCGTCGTCCAGCAACTACGCTTTGACTCTTATGATGGAAGCAAAACGCACTCAGCGACCCTTAGAAGATACCTGGCCGAGCATAGAAGAAATCCGGATCGTCAGTGACCTGCGAATCATGCATGCAAAAGTGGCTGAGCTGAGCCAACTCATAATTGCTCTTAAGGAGCGCCATCATGAGTCTGACATTGTCAAATACTCCGATCAACCGGTCTTAACCAAAGACATTCAAATGGTCGACGCGATTTATCTGTGGTTTGTGAAGGTCAAAGAAGAGGCCATTGCTCAGCGTTAAAGCGGCTGAGGTGAGGTGGCTTTTTGCTTAGGCGCTCCGAGTACGCAAGAACTGCTGTTCCTGAAGTTCGGCCCGGTTGGACCTCAAAGCCTCGGCATGACAGAAACTCTGAGGGAAGCGTCTATACAGGGAAATCTGTAGAATTTTGCAAGCTGGGTGTGGATAAGCTGTTGAAACTGTGGAAGTTGGATTGGCGATAATATACTTGACTGTATCCACCTGGTTCATTCTTGGTGGAAGGTTTAGGGCTATTCGTTATTAGGTTTTTAGGCAGCGACCCTGGCAGCTTCTTCCTCTAGAACTTTGGGGTCCATAAACTTAGCTAGTGATCGCCCTACGGCTTCGGTGAGGTTGTAAACTCCGTAATGGATGACGACGCAGATAAGTAAGACAATCAAAACGGGAGAACCTAGCACCAAACGATTTGCGACCAAGTGCATCGATCGCTGGTGAAAAAGCTGCATCTGTTGCCTGACACTGTCGCTTGGAAGCCTTGCTAATGCGGCATCCCACGATGCCGACCATTTAGCCTCCGGCGTTGCAGAGAATACAGTCCAATAAATTATGGTCACATTCATACGAAAGAAGGTCAGGTTGTGCGCGTACCGAATGAAACCATTCATGGATTTGCGAAGAAGTAGATACGCCGGATCGTTGAATCCGATATTCCCGGACGCGGCATAATCGAACATTTCATCCCTGAGGCCGAACATTGATTGCCTGAAAGCGTCCAAGCGGACGGATGGCCACAGCTTGAGAAGCACAAAGAGGAGAAGCGCCAGCGTTACCCAAGTTGTCAGAACGGTTACAAGTTCTGTGCTACTGTTCACTCGTCTTCCTTCTGGGTCAGACCCTTTGTCGTAAGATGACTCGACGTTCTGCGCGGATCCAATTTCAATTCTAGCATCGTAATACGTGAACTCAACCGTTCCCTAGTCTTTCGGTGCACAGACCTTTCTCTTAGGTACATACCAATCGAGAGGCCAGATAGTGCGATATTTATACTCCAAACGAAGCTTAAATTGGCGAATACCGAAAAACCAAGTTGTGCAAGAGATACCGTCCCCGCAAAAGCTCGAACTGTGACCCCGATCTCATGAACGCAGTATCCAAATCCGCACCAGAATAAGATGCTGTTACCAAATCGCCGGATACCACGGAACACGTGCCCAAAGAACCATATGGGGAACGGGGGGGCGCCTCCGGACTTCTTTCTCGGATTGCCATTTTTTGCCACGCAGCAAGGGATTGTACTCTATGCAAGTGCCCAGGCAACTATGACCTAAAATCGGCGAAACTAGTGACTACTTCAATTCTGTTACGAAATCAGAACACGGGGGATCTGTTACTTCCGCGTCAGTTTTTCTGCCTGTTCTTTCGACCATTTTCTCCAACGTGGCTTCATCGCTTCTGTCATACATTCAACAATAAGATCGTTGGCCTTCGTCCCGGGTGCTTTCGTTTTCGGCATAATTTCCATCCAGCACAATGAGGTGTGTGGGAAGTGGCGTTCGGGCTCTTGCGGAGCTGATCGGAAACGATTAGAGTTCTGAGGTTTCAGTCCGGATATCGGGATCTATCGATATCGCTAGTGGGTTCTTTAAAGTTTTGGTGCGGAGAGGGTGGGAGTTGAACCCAGAGTTCCCATCGCATGAGACGGCCGTTTTTGCGGTCGTTTTTAGATCCGCTCTATTGCCGCACGAAGCTGGTCGGCAATCTCCTGAGGATCCGTGCCGCGATTGAATTTGATTGGTGAGCCGATTCGCACCTTTATCTGGTAAGGACGCGCCGTCCTTTTACCTGCGTGCTTCACTTCAAAAAGTCCGTCAATCCGCATGGGGACGACGGGAATGTTCAGATCATTCACCAGCAGGCCCGCGCCGGCGCGAAACGGACGCATCTTGCCGTCGGTAGTGTGGTGGCCTTCGGGAAAGACGAGAACGCTGTAGCCGCGATCGACCGATTCCCCGGCGTAGGCGAAGCTGTCGCGGAAGCCGGCGTCGCGCGGTAAGGGAAAAAGGTTGAGTAAAGCGACGCCGAAGAACCATTCAATACGGTCGAATATCCTAAGCAGGAAATTGCGAGTGGCAGGGGGAGTGCGCAGAGCTTCGAGGGCTTCGCCTCCGGCGGCGGTGGCAAGTTTGTGACGCAGGCGCGCGGGGAGCGCGGCGAGAATGAAACCGACATCGACGTCTGCGATGTGATTCGAAACCACCAGCACCGGGCCGTTTACTCCACGCAGATTTTCGCGCCCAAGAATGCGAGGCCAGCCCAGGACAAATACCGATGGAAGCAAAAGGGCATAGTGCACGAGAAAGCGAATCCACGTCACCGGCCAGCGTTGCACCCATGCCGGATAGTGATAGACGACCCGCGGCGGGGCTTCGCCTTTCAGCATCCGTTCCAGGTCTCCGACGGTATTTACGGCGGAGAAGCTGGTTTCGCTCAGGTCTATCTGATAGCGGTCTTCGAGCGCGCTGAGCAGCTCCACGCGATCGAGTGAACTCAGATTCAAATCGGAGTCGAGGCGTACATTTTCGGTAAGATTTCCCGCCGAACGTTTGGTGATTTGCGAAATCAGATTAGCGAGGGCGGTTTTGCCGATAGGCGCGATGTCGCCATCACCGCTGAGAATTCTTTGCGCAGCATCCGCAATCTCTGCGCGGCGCGGTTTTTGGGTCGAGGTGCGCGGGAAGTCTCCGTCCCTCCAAATGATCCAGCGCCGAATGCGCTGGTACTCGGCAAGAGATTGATTGGCGCGTTCGACGATTCGGCCCGCATCGATCTCATTGCTTCTAAGGATTAAGACGGCGCAGGGTTCGGCATTTCCGTTTTGCGCCAGTGGGACGACCACGCTGTCTTTCACTTCGGGCTGGGCCTTCAACGCGTTCTCCAGATCTTCGGGATAGACTTTCATTCCCGCCGGGGTGACGATCACATCTTTTTTGCGGCCTTTAAAAAAAAGATTGCCGTCTGCGTCGAGCTCGCCGATGTCACCGGTGTGGTACCAGCCTTCTGCGGAAGAAACCGGGCGCAATTCTCCGCCGCTCCAGTATCCGGATGCGACGCCGCTGCCGCGAACCAGGATTTCGCCATCCGGGGCCAGCTTGACCTCGCGGCCCTGCAGCACTTTGCCGATCGATCCGCGGCCCACTTTGAATGGATGGTTGACGCTGATGATGGAAGTGGTCTCGGTCAGGCCGTAGCCTTGAATCACTGCAAAGCCAAGCCGCGCCCAGAAGGTTTCGGTTTCGCGATCGAGAGCGGCGCCGCCGGAGATGAAGGCCCAGAACTTCCATCCCATCTGGCGATGAATGCCGCGGAAGATCCACCAGCGGCGAATAAAGTGCTTGCCTTCGGCGGCGGCAAATTTTTTGCGGAATTTATCCAGTTGTCCGCAGTCTTCCAGATCGCGTTCGATTTTTTCTTTTAGCGACTGGAGCATGCGCGGGACGGCGACCAGCACCGAGATGCGCTCGCGGCGAATGGTGTGGATGATGTCCCCAGGTTTCAGGGCCTCCTGAAAGAAAACCGTTCCGCGCAATAGAGGCGGCAGGTACATTCCCAGAAATTGTCCGAAGACATGACTTAGCGGAAGCAAATTCAAGAAGCGTAATGGATGAACGACGCGCGCGTATTTGAGGTAAGGCTTGATCTGCGCTTCGAGCGGGGCGACGTTGCTGAGCACGTTGCCGTGGGTGATGACTACGCCTTTGGGTTCAGCGGTGGTGCCGGAGGTGAAAACAATTTGCAGCGCGTCTTCGGGACTGATCTTTTCAGAGTCGAGCGGCTGCGGTGAGCGGGATTCGAGAGACGCGGACATCTCATCGAGCAAGAACGAAGGCAGTTCGGGTTGGGCGTGGTTACGGGAACAAACCAGAAGCTTCGCCTGAACTTGCTGAAAAACCCGGAGAGCAAAATCGGGAGATGCGGCGTCGTCCATGGGGACTGCGATCACGCCGCGATTTGCGCAGCCCAAAAATGCCGCAACCCACGCCGCAGAGTTCGGGCCCCAGATCACGATGCGATCGCCTTTGCGAATTCCGCTGGCCGTGAGCTCGCGCGCGAAACGAAACGCCAGCGCTGCCACGTCGGCATAGGTCCAACGTACAAGGCGATATCCGACGCGCTCGGCATAAGCCCGTTCTTTCCCAAGCCGCTGGAAGTCTGCCAAATAGTCGGCGACGCTGGTTCGCATAACTTTAGCCTAGCGCATTAGCAATGCTGCCGAATGCGCAACTGACCCCAGGCTTGGCTATTTGAACAGGCTTGCCGCGCTGCTGGCTTTGGCCTAAAATTCAGCCGTTCCGGAAAAGTCCCTGGGTCAGTCCAGCCAATTCTGTACGAGGATTCGTTCGCGGGTTTTCCCCCGCGCGGAGGGATCGTCGATGAGTTTTGTGGCGTGGAAAATCTTGCGCAAGCTGCCGAGATCTCTGCTTAGAGTTGGGGTGGTGTTTTTGCTGGTGTCAGCGACGCACGCCTACTGCTGACCAAATTTGGCGGACATTCTGGTCCAGCCGCTTTGTCTTTCTTGCATACTTCCTGTACAAAGTTCGTTTGAACGTACCTGCCGCAGTCACTGCCGCGATTACTGTGTCCAGTATTGGATATTGCGTCCTGTGCATATGGGCGGCCAGGCGATATGCGTCTGATCTTTCGTCGGGTGAAGTTTCAGATCTGCCGCCGATCTCCATTCTGAAGCCGCTCAAGGGAACCGATCCCGAAATGTATGAGAGCTTTCGTTCCCATTGCATGCAGGACTATGCCAATTACGAAATTTTGTTTGGGATCAGTGACGCGAATGATCCTGCAGCGGCGCTGGTGGAAAAACTGCAGCGAGAGTTTCCGGGGCAATCGATCCGGCTGGTGCTGTGCGAAAAGAATCTGGGCACGAATGGAAAAGTCAGCAGCCTGGTGCAGGTAGCCGCCCAGGCAAAGCATGGGATTGTTTTGGTGAATGACAGCGATATTAGAGTTGCGCCGGATTACCTGAAGACAGTAATTGCGGAATTGCTGCCGCCGAATACCGGCCTGGTCACCTGCCTGTACAGCGGCGTTCCGGCGAACACGATGGCGTCGCGGCTGGAATCGCTCGCCATCAGCACAGATTTCGTTCCCGGAGTTCTGGCGGCAAATCAAATCGAAGGCGGATTGCATTTCGGGCTAGGATCAACGCTCGCGTTCCGGCGAGCGGACCTGGAAGCAATCGGCGGATTTGAAGCGATTGTCGATTATCTGGCTGACGATTACGAACTGGGAAAAAGAATCGCGGAGCGCGGCCTAAAGGTTGTGCTCTCGAAGTCGGTTGTAGAAACGTTTCTGCCGGCGTATGGACTCTCAGGATTTTTTTCGCATCAGTTACGCTGGGCGCGGACGATTCGAGCTTCGCGGCCTGGCGGTTACGCGGGATTGCTGTTCACCTACACTTTGCCGTGGGCAGCGCTTTGTTTGCTGCTTGCACGAGGGGCAGCGTGGGCGTGGGTGCTGTTTGTCGCCGCTGTGATGTTGCGAGTGACTGCGGCGTGGGCCTCCGCCGTCTCGGTGCTTAAAGATAGAGAAGCAATGCGTTGGTTATGGTTGTTGCCATTGCGCGATTTTCTGGCGTCATTCGTCTGGATTGCGGGAATGTTTGGAAGCAAGATTGTCTGGCGAGGTCAGGAGTTCGAACTGGAAAATGGGAAGCTGAAGCGGACCGAATGAATTAAGTTCCGGTCGCGATGGATGAAGCCGAGGCTGGGCGCGTCTGCGCGACAATTCTGCCATCTTTGGTGAATCGATAAATTTCGCCGCGCCAGTAAAAAGTGTGGCTGAGAAAGCTGGCAACCCATACGCCAAAGCCCTGCAGATCGCGCAAAGGATACAGCCAGCAAAATCTCAACGCGCGCTGGTCTTTCATCAGCCACCAGCCAATAACCAGTGATTGAATCACACGGTTGGCAAAGGCGGCAGCAAAAAATGAAAACCCCAAACCCCACCGGCCTAACGCAGCCGCCGCAATTAATCCCAGCAATCCAAACGGCGTGGCAAAGGTCAATCCGCTGCCGATATGTCCCCAGGGGCGGGAGTGCCGCGTGCTCTTCATCCAACGCAGCTGGTCGCCGAGGGTCCTAACTAACGAACGCGGAGTGAGCACGTGATGAATAAAGTAGTGCGAAAAAATAACTTTGTATCCCGCAGCCCAGATTTTGTTGCCGAGCACGTAATCATCGGAATAGTAATCAGCAGTGGCGCGAATTCCGCCAATGGCATTGAGCGAGTCGCGACGAAGCGCGACCGCCGGGCCGAGCGCGAAACGAATCCCTTCCAGCATGTCTGCGGTGACAACGCCCGATGGCATCTCTACCGACATTCCGAGAGCTTCGAGGAAAGACCAAAAGTCTGAAGCCGGATCGCCAAGATAGAGACAGGTAACCAGTCCGAGTTTACGGTCGAATAGCGGAGGGATCACATTGCGTAGGAAGTCGCGCTCAACCCGGACGTCGCTGTCGGAGATGACGAAGAAATCATTCCGCGAAAGCGGGATCATTTTGTCGAGCGTGAAGACTTTGGCATTAGGCCATTCCGGCGGCCCGGACGCGACAAAGCGGGTCTTTATTTTCGGGTAGCGCTGGGCAATTGTCTTCGCCAGCACGATCGCCGGGTCATCTTGGCTGCGAGCGCCGATGATGATTTCATAATCCGGATAGTCCTGCTGAAAAAAACTTTCCAGATTTTCTTCGAGACGTTCTTCCATACCGTGCACGGGCTTAAAGATGGTGACGGGCGGAAGCTGGTCTGCGGGAAAGCATAGCGCTCCTTTCTGCCCTGATGCAGAACGTCTCTTGAATCGGATCGCAGCGATAATCGCGAGCAATAGGAAAACGAAAGAACTCACCAACCCGAAAGCTGCGAGGGCGAGCAGAGCGCGCCAGAAGAGAACGATAAGGGGAACCGTCATCAGCTACGCGGCCTGAATATCTGTGCGAGAAAAGTCGGTTCCGGTATAAAGCAGCGGTAGCCCGCTGACCTCGGCCAGAGCGTAACACATGCAATCGCCAAAATTAAGTCCGGCGGCATGATTTCCTTTCCCGAAACGCAAATACGCTGAAACCGCGGCATCGTAGTGCTCCTGGTTGAAATCTACGAGCTCGGCATCCATCCGATAAAGCAGGCCTGCTAGTAGCGGTCGGGCATCACACCGTAGACGACTTGAAACTACGATCGCGGATTCTACAGCGGTGGGGGTAGCTACAAGAACAGGGTCAGCCTCTTTCAATTTCTGCACCAGAGCCTCATAGCCGACTTCCTGGAGCAGAATAGAAACCAGGACAGACGAATCCACGATCATTCGGGATACCCATCAGGACCGATGCCCAGAATTTCTTCCCGCTCGCGCTTGGTCATCCTCTTCTTGCCTAGCAGATCAGCGGGGATTTTCGGCCACACTTCGCGCTGCAGGTAATCCATTATTTTGCTAGCACGGTCTCGCGTTGGAGAAGCCCTCAACACCAGCCGATTCTTGCGGTCTTCCAATGCGCGCCGGATAGCTTCGGTTTTGGTTTCGCCGGTCAGGCGGGCCAGCTCGGTCGCTAAACGCTCGACCTTGGGGTTTTTGATGTTTAGGGCCATATTGCACCTTTACACCATAATTATACCATTACACCTAACGCGCCGTTCCGAGTTCACGATTGGTAAATATCGATTTGCCACCGCTTCGGGCCAGAAAGAAATGCGGCAGTCCCTTCAATTCTTTGGGTGAATCCTGGTCAGTCCACATAAAGACGGTAGTGGGACTGGTCCAGAGCTGGTCAAATGACGATTGAGTTTCGAAAACATGCGGGGCGTCGGGAAATTTGGCTCCATACCATAAGTTTCCGCTGGGTGCGTGCAGCACTCGAATCCTGGTCCCTAAATAAAAGTTCAAGGTCGAGGCCTGATGGTATTGCCCATCGACAACGACAAGGTCTCCGGGCTCGTAATGCTTTTCGATTGCCAACGCCAGTTGCTTCGAAGACAGCACCGGCGAGAAAATCACAAAAGCCGAATGCACGCAAAACAGCAATCCGACCATCATCGCGGCCAAGGCCACGTTTCCATATTGCGGTTTGCGGCAGTAACGCAGCCACAAATTCGCGCTGGCCCCGATCAATAATGACGCAATGGCGCCGATCAGTTGCGGGCGAAACATGCCCAGAGCTTCTGGCGTAAGGTCGAGAAAATGTCCGAGCGAAAAGTCGTAATCTTGAGGGTTTTTCTTGAGCAGATCTGCAAGGTCAGCACCTGCTGAAGGCGTCTTCGATGAAACGAGCAATGCAATTCCAATGACTGATCCGGCAGCAACCATCGCGAAAAGCGCCCAGGAAGAAATCCTTGCAGATTTGCTCTCGACCTGCGGCGATGCGGCTTCTTTCGTCAGCCAACCACCGACCAGCAAGGCCAGGGCAGGAACTGCCGGGATGGTGTAATACTCCTGGCGCGTGGAAAAAGTGAAGAAGCCGACCTCCACCAGAGCCCAGACCGCGAAATAGAGACTCGCGCGCTGGCTGCGGCTGAGTTGACTATGCCATTCGCGAACACGCAATGGAATCTGCTTGATCGCTTGCGGCAGGAAGATCATCCACGGCGCGAGCCACAAAATCGTCAGTGCCCAGAAAATCAGGAGCGGAACAGTGTCATATCCGGGCGGCACGCGCTTTCCCATATAGCGCATGAACTGTTCATTTACAAAATAGAACCAGAGAAAGCCCTTGATCGCGCCCTGGCTCGGGTTTCGCAACGCGGCAAGAATATGCCACGGAGCAGCGATGGCCAGGAAAACCAGAGTGCTCGATAGTAAACGCAACTTCAGAATGTGGCGCAGGTTGCGCGTCAGCAGCAGGTACAGAAGAATTATCCCCAATGGGAAGACCAAGCCGATCAGGCTCTTGGTGAGGACGTTCAGCGCGCAGGTTGCGGCAAAGCCCCAGCATACCCAGCGCGACGGTCTCTCCTGTTCCAGGGAGAGCAAAAAGAAGTACGCGCTCAACGCCAGCCACAAGCCCACTGCGACATCCGGAATCTCAAATCGCGTGAACATGTACGGCCCAAGGGCGGTCGATAACACCACGGCCGAATAAAGGCCGCCGCGTTCGCCGTAAGCGTGCTTCCCTAAAGCGTAGGTCACCAGGAGCAGCGCCAGGACGCACAACATCAGTGGCAGACGGGTGCTCCAGTCGTGAACCCCGAAAATCTCATAGCTCGCAGCCACACTCCAGTACATGAGAGGAGCTTTTTCCAGATAGCGGATTCCATCGGTGTAAAGCGTCACCCAGTCATGGCGGAGCACCATTTCCCTGGCGGCCTCGGCGTGGATAGTGTCAACGTCATCGAGCAGAGCGGGGCTGAAGATTCCTGCGAGATAGATCGCGCACCACAGGAGCAGAATGATTGCCAAAGAAAAATAACGCAAGCGCGCGCCATCGACGGATGCGTTCGGAGAAGTTTCGTTTTCGTCGCCAACGTTGTGGCCGGAAACTAAAATTCCCATGTAGCAGAAATTATACGGGAGCAGTTTGTCTATCTTGCTGGGGATAAAGTAGAAGACGAAGATACACCGGCGCCTGCTGCAGCCGCGCGAACCAGCACCGGTTCATCCAGAATCTCGCGAATCTTTATTGCCAGAGATTTCAACGAAAAAGGCTTTTGCAGGAAATTGCCGTCTATTTTGCTTAACCCTTTGCTGAACACCACGTGCTGAGGGTGCCCGGATGTAAGCAGAACTTTGCTGGGAGAGCGAAGAGCAGCGATGGCGCGGGCCAATTCCGGGCCGCTCATTTTGGGCATGACGGTATCTGCGATGACCAGCGCAAACTGATTAGGATCCTCCTGCAGAGTGTTGAGAGCCTCTTCCCCATGGGCTGCCGATCGCACCTTGTATCCCAGGGAAGAAAGAAATTCGACGGCGGCTTGCCGCAACGGTTCTGCATCTTCAACGACCAACAAGGCTTCATGTCCGCCGGTAGCGGGAAGTTCAAGCTGCACTGACTCGGATGACTTCTTTCCCTTCATCGGCGCTGCTATAGGCAGATAGATATTAAATGCGGTACCTGCGCCCGGCCCACTCGCCGCCAATATCACGCCTGCGTTTTTTTGAACGATGGATTGGACAATAGCGAGCCCTAGCCCGGTGCCTTTGCCTTGGGATTTAGTGGTGTAAAAGGGCTCAAATATTCGGGTAAGTTCTTGGGCTGGTATTCCGTGTCCAGAGTCAGTGACCGTCAGCAGCACATGTTCTCGCGCGGCAATGCCAGGGTGCTGCCGCGCAAAATCTTCATTCAGTTTTACCAGTTGGGTCTCGATAATCAGTTCGCCGCCATTGGGCATGGCGTCGCGCGCATTGACCACCAGGTTGAGAAGCACCTGTTCCATCTGCCCCGGATCCACTCGAACCAGCGGGACGTCCCTCCCAAGCGAAACCCGAATCTCAATATCTTCTTCCACCAGGCGTGAGAGCATCCCGACTGCCTCTTCAACGATCCAGTTAAGAGATACCAACTCCTGTCCCCCGGCAGCCTGATGATGCCCAAACATGAGCAATTGCCGTGTAAGCTCCGAAGCGCGCCGCACTGCCGATAGAATCTCGTGCATGTGACGGCGTGCCGGGTGGTCAGCGGGAACAGTCGCCTGCCCCATCTCCGCATAAGATCCGATTACCATCAACAGGTTATTGAAGTCGTGGGCAATACCTCCGGCGAAAATGCCCAGCGACTCCATTTTGTGCGAGCCGCAGGCCTCACCCTTCAGATCATGCTGCTGCGCCAAAACGATTCCAGTCCAGGCGAGACTCGCCACTTGGGTTCGCTGATCACGAACCGCCGTCACAGCAAGATCGAGTTCAACTATGCGGCCATGTTTGCAGCGCAGGCCGCCGGGTCCGCGAAACACTCCCTTTTGCAATGCCACTTGGCGCATCGAATCCCAGGATTCGCCTTTGGCGATTTGGGAAGCTATACAGCTGACTCTCTGGTCGATCAGTTCGCTCGCGCTATAACCGGTCACCACCTCGCACGAAGGATTCACGTACTGCAGCACACCGTCTGCGTTAGTCAGGAAAATCAACTGCTGGCAATGATCGACGGCGCGCCGCAGGATTCGAAGCGCGTTGGTCTTCCGAAACTGACGGCCGGCAACCTGTTCCGGTTTCACCGCTCGGGAGTGACGCATACCTGTCTCATCGGACGAGAATTGCGATTCGCGGAGGTCAGGCTGCCATGTCTATGTTTCCTAATAATCGCGGGGTACCGAATTGGGACGGTTCGGTTGCGGAAAGGACTCTATTCCTCAAGGTCGTTCTTGTTCGCCGTCGACTTCGGGAAGTGACTTTGGGGTGCGCGTCTTTCGATTCTTTATTGACACTGATAAAAAGCGGGGGCGACACTCCGAAGTAGGTATTTTCATGGGTCAAAGTGTCGCAACTCCGCAGGCTATCGCAGATCACCACTCCGGCCTTTCTGGATTGGCCGATCAGGTCGTACACGCCAGGATTGAGCTTTACGCTTGCTTGCAACTGCTGGCAGACCGGGCGCGTTTTGTCACCGGTGCGACCTGGGCGGCGATTGCGCTTCATGAGCGTAATGAATTCATCTATTGCGCGGTAGCGGGAAATTCTGGTCCGGTGATCGGGTCCGAATTTGATGTCAAGACGCTTCGGCCCGAACAGTCGCTTGGGGCAGATGGGAAGTCTTTACTGGTAACGGTAATTCGAAATTCAAAAACAGCAGGGTTTTTCCAGCTGTATTCGGAAACTGCGAAATTCAGCGATCAAGACCTGCAGTCGGTTATCAGGCTCGCCGATATGGTCGCAACCGCTATCAATTGCATGGAGGCGGAGCAGAATTCGATTGCGGATGAGAATCCGTCTGTGCCCGCACTGGTGGCGCAACCGCCCAAGCCGGCGGTTCCGGTTCTGTGGCACGCGCCAGATAATTTCGCTTCTGGGGAATCCAGCAGATCTTCCTCGACTTCAAATTCTGCAGTGAGTGTCCATGCATGTGAATCCTGCGGGTTTCCAGTTTCTCGGGACCGCACTATTTGCGTCGATTGCGAGGACCGAGGAACTCCCGCCGCTACTATGGCGAGATTGCTTACTGCCAGCCACAAGAAGGAAGAGAGCTGGCTCAGCGCTCATGGGTACACGATCGCCAGCCTGCTAGTCAGCGCGTTAGTGTTCGCGATCATTTATTGGCTACGCTAATGCCGCATTCCTTCGCTGATTTCTATCGCGGGAAAAGAGTTCTAGTTACCGGTCATACCGGCTTCGAGGGCGGCTGGACCAGCGCGTGGCTAAAACTCATGGGCGCGCAGGTCTGCGGCTACGGATTGCCGCCTGCGACCCGTCCAAACTTTTTTGATGCCACCATTCTCGATCGCGGCATGACCTCGGTCTTTGGCGATGTTCGCGACCGGAACTCTCTAGCCAGCACGTTCACCGAAATACAGCCGGAGATAGTCATCCATTGCGCTGCCCGGACCAGTGCAGCCTCTTGTTTGCAGGAGCCGGTCGATGTTTTTTCCATCAACGTGATGGGCACCGTCAATATCCTTGAGGAGGCCCGCCTCACCCATTCGGTGCGTGCGATCGTGTTGATGAACACTGATTGCTCGGAGCTGGATATGCGTTCCGGTCGCGAGTCTGAGGAGGGCGGGTCGAACCAGTTACTCAGTGCGAGTGTGGCTTCGGCTGAACTGGCGCGCTCCGCATTTAACGAAGGTTTTTTTCAGAAGACGGGAACATCCGTGGCAACTGCTCGAACGGCGCATGCAATCGGCGGAGGCGACTGGCGGCAAGGGCGATTTGTTCCTGACTTGGTGCGCGCCATCATGTCCGCCCAATCGATTCCCACCAATCAGCAAAAAACAGGTGAGTTGCGAATCTGGCACGTGCTCGAGGCAGTCCGCGGCTGTTTACTGCTGGCGAAGAATCTATTTGAACGCGGTCAGAAAGCCGCGCGAGTGTGGGATTTTGCGCCCAGCGGTGAATGCATTTCAGCTTCTGAGTTCTCGGAAAAATTCGCCGCGCTTTGGAACGCAACTGAGACGGGACAAATCACTTCACCGCGGCTGTCGGCTTCAATTTCAAATTCAGAAAAAACTGAGGCAGAACCAGGCTGGTCGCAATTACTGTCCACGGACCAAGCCTTGGCGTGGACGGTCGAGTGGTATCGCGGCTTCTGCTCCGATCCGGTCTCGACCCTGAAAACCACGCATGAGCAGATTGAAAAATACATGCTCTTGGCGACGTAAGTTCCACGTGTTCAAGTATCTACCGGGATTTAGAGCGTGTAGCGTGGGCGGTTACTAAAGGACAATGACCTCGGTAATCTTGTTGGTTCGTGAGCTCTACTCCATACTCGATTCACCTACCACAGAACCTGGGAGACGGGGTTAGAAGTGGCGGCATAGCCGCTATTGCTGACCCCGATTTTTTTTGCCGGGTGCACGAAGAAGTACCGTAATCGACAACAGTTTTAGCACTTCGCAGCCACATTCCGTCCTGATCCACAGAGTAATTTCCTACAATCAGGTGTTCACAATCTACAACTCAGATCAAGAACGCTAAAACGAAAGCGTGAAAACTATGAAAAAGCTGTCGATTTTATTTTTGTTGTTGGCTTTTGCCGGCTCCTGCTTTGCCGCCGATGAGGACGACAATCCGGTAGCTGGACGCGTCAAGGCCGCTGCCACCGTACTCGAAGAAATCCAGGCTGCTCCCGACACCGGCATTCCCGATGAAGTCATGGGATCGGCTGATTGCGTGGCCGTGGTGCCGTCGATGCTCAAAGGCGGATTCGTGTTCGGCGCTCAGTATGGGCGTGGCGTCGCCAGTTGCCGTACTCCTAAAGGCTGGAGCGATCCCGCGTTTTTCACCATCCAGGGCGGAAGCTTTGGACTGCAGATCGGCGGACAGGCGGTCGATTTGGTCATGCTGATCATGAACCACAGGGGCATGGAGAACCTGCTCAGCAGTAAGTTCAAGCTGGGCGCCAATGCGACCGTCGCTGGGGGCCCGGTTGGCCGCCACGCCGCCGCTGATACCGACTGGAAGATGCGTGCCCAGGTGCTCAGCTATTCAAGAGCCCGGGGCATATTTGCAGGCCTGGAACTCAATGGTGCAGTGGTCAAGCAGGACCGCGAAAGCACTCGCCTGTTTTACGGCAAGATGCAGCCCTTTGCGACGTCACTGCAGAGCGTGAGTTCGCCACAGGGAGCCCTGCCCTTTCTGCAGGATTTGGCGAAGTGGGCGAAGATCGCGAGTAAATAGAGCGTCGGACCAGAGCAGCTAGGCTGGCCCAAGACATTCGGTTTGGTGTCTAAGAATATTGAATGAGGCACTTTCTTGGAATTAGCGGGTCGAGATTGTGTCTCATCGTTTTCGCTATCCTCGTGCTCGGCATCGGATCCCTACAGTTCTTCATCCGCAACAAGCCCATTCGTCCAGCGGTTCCTGTGGTATCTGTCTGCAAACCTTTGAAATCGGGAATGAGGAGAATAGGGAATCAGTCCGGAATTCAATTTGATGTTTCGACCAGTGATCTGAGCATCCACGACCCTGTAGAAGACGCGCCTCCCTTCGCGCATAGCGTTTATCTCTACCGTAGTCACAGAAAATCTTATTTGGGCATCTTCTTCGGCCCATTAGAATTCGGGCAAAGCACGGTTGCTGACCCGGACGCGACATTCCTAACACATTTGGAGAAGAACAAAATTTTAGATCAAACGGGACGTGCGATTGGGGAAGAGTATTGGGGATATCTCAATAGTGGCGAGCGTTGTCGACGCGTCTGGCTTTTTAAAGCGGGAATTGTTGCGAAATATGCTTTCGTAAGCAAAGAAGACGCCGAAATCTTTGATCGGGTGATCGACTCAGCGTGTCTTTTGCCCTAGGCTCTTTGGCGACCCTATCTATCTGAGTGTCATCCCGAATCCGCTCGCGTGCCGCGGGCGGGTGAGGGACCATACGAGGCCCATGTACCAGCACGGACGTGTGCGGGTTGGGGCCCGCAAGCTGCAGAGTTTGTCCTGATTACGTCCTAGATAAATTTGAGTCTCGTAAGGTCCCTTTCTCGCCCTGAGAGGGCGAGTTCGGGATGGCACTCAATTATTGGAATAACGGGAGTGCAGCGCTACCCGTTCTCGTTCCCGGCACGCTTCCATGAAACCAATTCGCCGATTGTCGATCCTGTGCTCGAAGATGGCTGTTTGTAGCTTTCGACTTCCGAGCGCGAAGCTTCTTCGCCGACAGCGCGAATGCTGAGCCCAACTTTCTTTTCTTCCGGGCTCATCTTGATGATCTTGAAATCGTGCTCGAGCCCTGGTTCCAAATGGATCTGTTGTCCGTTGCCATCCACAGCTTCGGAGTTGTGGCAGAGACCTTCAATACCTTCTGAAATCTCCACAAACGCTCCGAATGCGGCAACCCGCAAGACTTTGCCGTGAACGATATCGCCGACGCGATGTTGCGCGAAGAACGACTCCCATACATCCGGCTGAAGCTGTTTTACGCCAAGTGACAAACGGCGCTTCTCGGAATCAATCGCCAGAACGATGGCTTTTACGCGGTCGCCTTTCTTCAATACCTCCGACGGGTGCTTCACCCGTTTGGTCCAGCTCAGATTGCTGACGTGGACCAGCCCGTCGATGCCTTCTTCGATCTCGATGAAGGCTCCGAAGTCGGTCAGGTTGCGCACGCGACCTTCTACCGTAGCGCCAACAGGGTATTTCTCGATGAGAGAATCCCAGGGATTAGCCGCCAATTGCCGCATACCAAGCGAAATCCGTCGCTCAGTGGGATTCACATTCAGGACCACGCACTCCACCTGATCATTTACACCGACCAGTTTAGACGGATGTTTGGCCCGCTTCGACCATGTCATCTCGCTGACGTGGACCAAGCCCTCAATTCCTTGTTCCAGCTCAACGAATGCACCGTAATCGGTCACGCTGATGACGCGTCCGTTTACGTGCGCGCCGACCGGGTAACGATGTTCGGCATCGAGCCACGGATCGGGAGTGAGCTGCTTGAATCCCAGCGACACGCGCTGCTTGTCATTATCAAATTTCAGGACCTTCACCTGAATCTGATCGCCAACATTCACCAGATCGCGCGGATGGGTGAGCCGTCCCCATGACATGTCGGTGATGTGCAGCAAGCCGTCAATTCCGCCGAGATCGACGAACGCGCCATATTCGGTGAGGTTCTTTACAACACCAGTCAGGATTGTGCCCTCCTGCAGGTGCTCGAGCACCTGGGAACGCTTTTCGGTTTGTTCCTGCTCCAGAAGCTGCTTGCGGGATACCACGACATTGCCACGCTTCTTGTTCAGCTTGACGATGGCAACATCGAAGGTTTGTCCCTTTAACGCGTCGAGGTTGCGGACCGGGCGCAGGTCAATTTGCGAGCCGGGAAGAAATGCGCTGGCGCCAAGAATATC
>JBOGLH010000092.1:0-10114 GCA_050746025.1 Terriglobales bacterium
ATCGATAAAGATCCAGAAACATTCCGCAAACTCCGGCGCGTGGTGTTGATGGGCGGATCGGTCGAGCGCGGCTATGGCGACCTCGGATACGTAAAGCCGCACGGGCCGGACGCAGAATGGAACATCAAGAACGACATTCCTGCGGCGCAAAAACTTTTCGCCTCAGGCGTACCGATTTTCATGATGCCTCTCGATTCAACCCAGCTGAAACTGGATGAGGTCAAGCGCGCGGCAATTTTTCAGGCGGGAACGCCCGTCACCGACGCCCTGACCTTGCTCTATCACGAATGGGGCCAGGAAACGCCGACTCTCTTCGATCCCATGACGCTCGCGTTCATCCTCGACCCGCAGCTTTGCCCAGTGAAACCCATGCATATAGTCGTGGATGAAAAGGGATTCACTCGAGCCCAGCCCGGAACTCCCAATGCGCAGGTCTGCATGAATTCCAATCCCGACGCGTTCTTCCACTTCTATATTCCGCGCGTGATCGGACAATAGTGTCAGCGTCCTGACTTCTTCTTCGTAAAATTGATCGACTGATTATTCGGACCTGCCTCTGTGCTTACCTCCGTGTAACTTCGTGTTCTCTGTGGTAAGGTTCTGAGAAGTGTATAAAGTTTTGAAAATCTCACCACAGAGCACACTGAGTTACACGGAGGAACAACACAGAGCGAAACAATCCTGCAGCGACTAGTTATTTGGGCAGCACCGCTTCGCCGCTGATCTTGAATGATCCGGATATGCCCGCCGGTTTCAAACCTTGTCGACTCACCGGCTGGCCGCCGCCAGCCCACACCTGAACTGTCCCAGTCTGGATGCGTCGAACTCCGGCTTCGTCAACGAAACTCAGATTGCGGTTGGGAATCGTGATTTGTACCTTCTGAGTCTCTCCGGCGCCAACGTGCACCCGTTTAAATCCTGCAAGAGCCCGAAGGGGGGCGCCCTTCGCATTCGGATGCGTCAGGTAAATCTCAACCACCTCGTCGCTCGCCATGGAACCTGCGTTCTTCACATTCACATTTGCGACCAGGTCATCCTTTGCTCCAACGGCATTCTTGTCGAAACTCAAATCGCTGTACTCAAAGCTTGTATAGCTCAACCCGTAGCCGAACGGATACAGCGGCTCGCGAGTGAAATAGCGGTAAGTTCGCCCTTTCATGTTGTAATCATCGAACGCGGGAATCTGATCGATAGATTTATAAAAAGTAAGCGGCAATTTTCCGCTCGGCGAGAAATCTCCGGCCAGCGCTTCGGCGACCGCAGTCCCGCCTTCTTCGCCGGGATACCAGGCTTCGAGAATAGCGGGCACGTGCTGGTCGGCCCAGTTCACGGATAGCGCGCTGCCATTCATGAGTACCACGACGACAGGCTTACCGCTGGCGGAAAGCTCTTCTAAAAGCTGCTCCTGTGCGCGAGGCAAATCAGTGCTAGTCCGGTCGCCCCCGGCAAAGCCTTCAATATGGATCGGCATCTCCTCGCCTTCGAGTTCTCCGGCAAGCCCGAGCACTGCCACAATCAGGTCTGCCTTCTGCACAGCTTCGGTGTAGTCCTTTTTATCTCCCGGTGCGTGCCACACCAACCGCGCCAGACCTGAGCTGCCTTCCTGCGAGCACTCAATCTTGACTGGATACGCGTGGCCGGCTTCAAGGTGAACGGTCTTCAGCCGCGTTTTGCTGGTATCGCTATACCACGATTCGCCGATCAGTTGATTGTCGAGCCAAAAATGAAAAGCATCTGTGCCGGTAAACCCGATCAGGTAGTCCCCGGTGGTTGGCGGCGTCAATGTTCCGGTCCAGCGCACGGAAAAGTCTTCTTTCAATTCGGGGCTGGCGCCGTCTGTCCAACCGAAATTGATATTAGAATCAGTACGCGTCATTACCGGCGCCTGCTGCTCGCCCTCCGTTCCCGCCCGCAGTGTTCCGTGAAAATATTGCGCTTTGAGCCCTGGCTGGCCCGAGCTATCTCTTAGCGCCGAGCCCGGAATTGCTTCTACCGGAGGTCCGGTCAGGCCTGAGCCCCGCGCGAAAATCACATTGTCTGTTCCAAAGCGTTTCCGAATTCCCGCCACAATCGTGACCGGCTTCGAAGGCGTTCCGTTGTAATTCCCCAACAGCGGATCAACAGTATCGGCGTTCGGGCCGATCACCGCTATGGTTTTGTACTTCGTCCCGAGCGGGAGCAGGTGGTCCGAGTTCTTCAGGAGTACCAGTGTCTCCTGTGCAGCCCGATGGGCCAGTTGCCGATGCCCTTCGGTATCGTTTTCCGCAATCGTGATCTTTGAATACGGCACATCCTCCGGCGGATCAAACATTCCCAGCCTCATACGCGCAGTGAACAACCGGCGCACGGCGCGATCCACGTCGGCCTGCGGCAGCAATCCTGTCTGCACAGCCTTGAGCACCGCATCTCGTTCCATCGCAATCTGCTGCGCAGGCCAGGCACAAATGATGTCCATCCCTGACTTCACCGCGTCTGCCATGCCTTGCTCTAATGTCTTCGTGTAATGGTGATGCAACGCAATGTCGCTTGCAGCGCCGCAATCCGATACTACATACCCGCCAAAATGCCAGTCGTCGCGTAGATGCTCCTGCAGCAGCATAGGCTGCGCACACGCAGGCTTTCCGTCGATCGCGTTGTAAGCGCACATCACCGATCCCGCGCCCGCGGTTACCGTGGCCCGAAACGCGGGAAGGTAGGTGTCCTCGAGATCGTGAGCTGAAACCTTGATGTCTACCTCATGCCGCGTAGGCTCTGGTCCGCTGTGTACCGCAAAGTGTTTCGGGGTTGCGAGGGCCTTTAGATATTTCGGATCATCCCCCTGCAATCCAGTGACATAGGCGACGCCCATTTTCGAGGTCAGAAACGGGTCTTCCCCGTAAGTTTCCTGACCGCGACCCCAGCGCGGGTCTCGAAAAATATTGATATTTGGCGACCAGACCGTCAGCCCGTGAAACCAGTCGCTGTAACCTTTTTCCTTGATCCGTTCGGCGTACTTGGCGCGAAACTCGGTGGCAATAACACCGGCTTCCTCATGCAGCAGGTCGGGATCGAAGGTTGCCGCCAGGCCAATTGCCTGCGGGAAAACCGTGGCATAGCCCTCGCGCGCCGCACCATGCAAGCCTTCGCTCCACCAGTTGTATTGCGGAATGCCAAGCCGGGGAATCGCCGCTGCCGCGTGCACCATTTGCGAGACCTTCTCTTCCAGCGTCATGCGAGAGACCAGATCGTCAACTCTCTTTTCGATGGGGAGACCTGGATTCCGGAAAACCGCATTCGCTAAGTCAGCACTACCCTGCTCTGGCGTGCTCGCGCTTGAGTTCTGGGCGAATGATGCGGTTGTGATATTCAGAATCGAGAAAAGAAGAAAAACAAAGAGGCCTTTCTTCACGGGCAAACTCCTCATACCGAATTTTTTTGGGCAGAACTGCAACCGCCAATCGAGAACAGATTGTTTAAAGAATATCCGATCATTCAGCCGCATAGATGGTAAGAGCGCTATCGCTTGTAGCCAGCGCACCAATTTACTTCAAATCTCCCGATTGACCAAGATTTGCGCTTGCGGGTATGGCCGTGAACTTAACGCGATCTAGCGTGCGCTGCTTTTAATGGCGAGTTTAGGGACTCCGCAATAGCCTCTGTGTGTTTTCTCTGTGTAACTCTGTGTTCTCTGTGGTGTGGTTTGTGATTCTAAAGTCTTTACCACAGAGGACAGGAGTTACACGGAGGTTCTCACAGAGTGTGATCGGCTTCTTGTTTTATTTTTTTCCAGGCATTCTTCACGTGGCGCTCGGTGGTATTTGTCTGCCCTACACAAAGCCGCAGCGTCAGTTTGCCATCGAGCTTGGTGTGGGTGAGATACAAATCTCCGCTGCGGTTCAGCGCATCCATTAATTTCTGGTTTGCCTCATCACCCGTCTTTAGGCGAAAGCAAACCAGGTTCAGCGGCGCAGGGGCGGCGATTTCGAAACGCTCATCGCCGCAAATCCATTCCGCAAATTGTTGCGCCAACCGAACGTGCTCGCGAATGTGGAACTGCAAACCTTCAATCCCGTAATGCCGAAGCACAAACCACAACTTTAGAGAACGAAAACGGCGCCCCAGCGGAATCTGCCAGTCGCGGTAATCGATGACCGCTCCCGATTCTGTCGCTTGGTTCCGCAAATATTCCGGCAAGACGCTAAGCGCCTGGATCAGCACTTTGCGGTCGGCAACATAAAAACAATCGCAGTCAAAATTGGTGAACATCCACTTGTGCGGATTGAAGCAATAGCTGTCGGCGAACTCCAAGCCATCATGCAGGTATCGAAATTCCGGGCAAAGCGCGGCGGTTCCTGACATAGCCGCGTCAACATGAAGCCACAAATTGTGTTCACGGCAGATCTTTCCGATTTCCGGCGCTGGATCGATCGCATTCGACGAAGTGGTACCGACGGTGGCGCAAACAAAAAATGGCATCAACCCTGATTGCCGGTCTTTATTTACTGCCAGCTCGAGTGCGTCGGACTTCATCGCGAAGCGCTCATCCACTTCGATTAAATGCAAGTTATCGCGTCCGATCCCGGCAATTTTCACTGCTTTCTCGATCGACGAGTGCGCCTGAGCGGACGTGTACGCGACCAGCTTGCCGCGGCATCCTTCGTTATTCGAACTGAAATTCGTGACCCGCTCGCGCGCAGCCAGTAGCGCGCACAAAGTCGCGCTTGAAGCGCTGTCTTGAATTACTCCGCCTCCACTGCTCGTGGAAAGGAATTTCTCAGGCAATCCCAGAGCCGGCACCAGCCAGTCGAGCACCGCGGTTTCAAGTTCGGTGCAGGCAGGACTCGTCGCCCACAGCATTCCCTGTACGCCTAATCCGGAAGAAAGCAGATCGCCGAGAATCGCCGGACCGGATGCATTTGACGGGAAGTAAGCAAAAAAGTTCGGAGACTGCCAGTGTGTGACGCCGGGCAGAATCAGCTTCTCGACATCGTTAAGAAGATCGGCAAACTCTTCGCCCTTCGCCGGAGCGCTTAACGGCAGAGATTCCCGAATCGCCCCAGGCTTTACTCGCGAAAGCACCGGGAAAGATTCGATTCGCGAGTAGTAGTCCGCAATCCAGTCGACCACGGCGTGACCCTGCTCGCGGAACTCCTCCGGAGACATGTGAAAGCTTTTCGTTTGGGAGTCCGCTTTTATGCGGTCGGCAAGCGGCTGCGATCCGGATTTACTCATGTTCCAAGTTTAAGCGACCGAAGTACATGCGGGTGACGTATTCGATCAAGACCTGCCCGTCTTTCTGATGGAGATCGAAAATTCGCCGAAGCTCCCGCAGCATTGGCTGGTGGTTCGGGTGTTCGGGACCCGGAGCATAAGAAGATGACATCAACCGGCCTTCCACTCCCGCGTGATCAAATTTTTGCTGAATTGTGAAAGTCCGTTCCTCGAACGGACACGGCGAGAAAAATGCGCCGACGACCGCATGCTCGTGCCGCACCTCCTGATAGTCGGTGCCAAAACGCAGCAGCAGTTCCTCATAGTCGCGCAGGAATTGCGAAGAGTCTGTCAGCCGCTCGTTCCACACCAGCACCAGCCAGCCGTTCGGCTTCACAATGCGGGCGAATTCGCGACGCGATTTTACCGGATCAAACCAGTGTCCAGCTTGCGCAGCGGTAACGAAATCGACGCTCTTTGCCGGGAGCGTTGTGGCCTCCGCGGTGCCATTGATGCTCGTGAACTTTGGATATTGCGCCAGAAATTCCTCTCCAGCGCGCCGCATGTCAGGATTCGGCTCAACACCGAAGACTGGATTCCCGTGCTCCAGCAGGAGCTTCGTGAAAATTCCGGTTCCGGAAGCGATATCAGCAATGATCGAATTGGGAGTGAGCCCGCATTGCCGCTCTAAAGTTTCGATGATGGCCTCTGGATACGACGGCCGGTATCGAACATAATTCTCGACGCGGGAAGAGAATCGCTGAACGGAGTTAATCTGCGGCATGGTGACTCATGCGACTGCATGCAGCGCTACGTCGCTTTTTTTACTTGGATTCCCAGATCTTTCAATTGTGCTTCCCCCACCGGCGTCGGCGCGTCCACCATCAAATCCACGGCCCGCGCGGTCTTGGGGAATGGGATCACTTCGCGCAAGCTTTCTGCTCCCGCAAGGATCATCACAATGCGATCGAGTCCTAACGCTATCCCGCCGTGCGGAGGCGTGCCATACTCAAGCGCCTCGAGGAAAAATCCGAACCGTGCCCGCGCTTCTTCATCACTCATGCCCAGCGCCTGGAAGATCTTGGCTTGAATATCCTGGCGATGGATACGGATCGAGCCCGAGCCCAACTCCGTTCCGTTCAGCACCACGTCATAGGCGAGCGCGCGAATCTCACCCAGCGGCGATTTGGGATCATGCACCGAATCGATATTCGCTTCCAGCTTTGCCATATCTTCTTCGTGCAGAGAGGTGAATGGATGGTGCGCCGGGTTCCAGCGCTTCTCGGCTTTGTCCCACTCGAACATTGGAAAATCGCTGACCCACAGAAAACGAAAATCCTTTTCAGGGTCGCCTGTCTTTTCAAATGCCTGGTGCTTGGCCGCATATTTCTGCGCCAGATCCAGCCGCAGGAATCCGCATTTCTCGCAGAAATGCTGGACGCTCTGGTCCATCACCGCAGGATTCTCTTCGCGCTGTGCCGCCCCCGCCAGCAGCCAGAGATCGTCCGGCTCGATCGCCGAATAACTCATGATCTTGTCTGACAGACCAGGATAATCTTTCGCAAAACGCTTGGGATCAGTCATCAACTGCACGAATGACGGCCCCTGCACATGCTGATAAGCGCCGTAAGTGCCAATCGTTCGCCGTTCGGTTCCAGAAATGTCGCCAGCCTTCGGAATGCGAATCACCTGCAGCGGAAATTCTTTGCGCATGCGGAATTTCGTCGCCAGTTCTTCCCACTCCTTGTCAGTCAAGGCTTCGCGGGCGTCAACCATCGCCGGCAGACGCAGGTCAGGCTTGTCATTGCCGTAACGGCGAATGGCTTCGTCATAACTCGTGCGAGGAAATGGAGTCTTGATGTCGTGCCCTGCCGACTTGAATGCAGCCGTCAGAAATCCTTCAACCACAGCCCAGACCGATTCCGGCCGCGGATAGGTCATCTCCAGATCGACTTGCGTGAACTCCGGCTGACGATCGGCGCGCAGGTCTTCGTCACGGAAGCAGCGCACGATCTGAAAATATCTGTCAAAGCCGGAAATCATCAGGATCTGCTTGAACATCTGCGGCGACTGCGGCAACGCGTAGAAGCTACCCGGTTGCACCCGGCTGGGAACCAGATAATCTCGCGCGCCCTCAGGCGTCGATCGCGTCATGAACGGCGTTTCGATTTCGAAGAAGCCTTGATCCGAAAGATAATCGCGGATCGCCTTCGAGACCTTGTGCCGCATTTCGATGTTGAACTGCATGGCATCACGGCGCAAATCGATATAGCGATACTTCAGCCGCATCTCTTCATTCGGCAGAACGGTTTCGCTGGGCAGGAATGGCGGTTGCTTCGATTCGTTCAGGATGCGTAGCTCGTCCACAACCACCTCAACTTCGCCGGTGGGGATGTTTTTGTTGACGGTATCGGAGTCGCGGCGTTTCACTTTTCCGGTGACCGCGATCACATATTCGTTGCGCAGTTGTTCCGCTTTCTTGTGCGCCGCGGGATTTAACTCGCGGTTCAATACCACCTGGGTCACACCCGTCCGGTCCCGCAGATCAAGAAAGATGATGCTGCCAAGATCACGGCGGCGGTTGACCCATCCCATGAGCACGGCTTTTTCTCCCGCATCAGAGGGACGGAGAGCGCCGCACATGTGTGTGCGTTCTAAATCGCCTAAAAAGTCGAGCAAGTTTTGCCTTTCAGGAACAGCCGTCAGCCATCAGCTCTCAGCCATCAGCTAGAACCGGATGCAGGTTCGCTTTTACTGACGGCTGAAGGCTGATAGTTGAAGGCTCAATCTGTCGGTGGGCCGAATCAGAGATTATAAACGGAGGCGTGATTTTGTTCGTCTAGGCCCGTAACCCAGCGATTAGTAGGTGGACTTCCATTCTTCCTCAATACAGATTTGATCCTGATCGCCGGAAATCAGTCGATTGGCCTCACCGGTGTCGCCTGCTCAAATTTCAACCGCCACTCATTTCCCTGTTTTACCCACAGGTCAGAGACTTTTTGGTATCGCGGCGCCATGCCAGGATCATCTCCTTCGCGCATGTCCAGAATCGCGTTATAGGTAAGCAGCGCTACGTTCGAGTCGATTTGTACAGCCTGCGGCTCGTAAAGCTTGAAATTGCGAAGCATGCCGTCTTGCATGTCACCGAGCAGCTCATCGCGATGATGCAGCCGACCATCGCCGCCCACGTAGTCAAAATCATCGGTGAGCAGCGACTTAATGCCATTTACGTCTTTTGATTTCCGCAAGCTGTGCACTTCATTCGATTTCTCCATAAGCGTCTGAACAAGCGGGCCGGAACTCTCTGTAGATTCGCTAGTCTGGGCGAGCGCATTCATCGAGAGGAGCAGGAGCCAAAAACCTATAGATACTTGGAACACTGGTTTCATCATGTATCTCCTTTTTTCATCCAAACACGGCTACGGCCGAATGCGATTTGTGAGTTCCGCTCTGAGCACGGAGACCTGCTCTCCCGTAGCCAGGTTCTTAAGCGCAAACACGCCCGTACTGAGTTCATTCTCGCCCGCGATCAGCGCATATTTCGCGCCTAACTTGCTGGCGGTCTCTAGGGATTTTTTTAAGCGGAAATTTTCGTCCCCCAGTTCGACCACGATGTCGTCGTGGCGGAGCTCGCGCGCCAGACGCGCTGCTTCCTTATTCATACCCGCTCCGAGCGGAGCAATATAAACGTCAGGCTTGCGCAGCACATCTTCTGGAGTTTTGCCCAGCGACATAACCAGCCGGTCTTCTCCGATGGCAAATCCAATACCAGGCGCAGGCGGGCCACCCAGGCCTTCCGACAATCCGTCGTAGCGGCCGCCACCCAGAATCGCATTCTGTGCTCCCAGATTTCCGTGAGTAAATTCGAATGCGGTGCGGGTGTAGTAGTCCAGGCCACGAACTAATCTGTCATTAAGTGTGAATGGGACACCGACCGCGTTCAAGATGTCCTGCACCTGCTGAAAGTGTTGGCGGCATGGTTCATCGAGAAACTCGCTAATGCGTGGCAGCTTTTCGATGATCGGCTGGTCCTCAGGAACTTTGCAATCAAATACACGCAACGGATTAGTCACCGACCGGCGCTGGCAATCCGAGCACATTTTGTCTTTCACCGGATCAAGCGCCTGTCGCAAAGCCTCGTTGTAGGCCGCACGATCATTGGCGCATCCGATGGAATTCAGCTCCAACTGCCATCCCGTAATTCCCAAGCGATCAAGCAGCGTTGCCAGCAGTTCAAGAATTTCCGCTTCGCGTGCTGGCGATTCGCTTCCAGAAGTTGCCGGCCCGATGACCTCAGCGCCGATCTGGTAGAACTGCCGATAACGGCCCTTCTGCGGACGCTCGCGTCGGAACTGCGGCCCAATGTAGAAAAGCTTGTTGAGCCCGCGGTCCCAGAGCTTGTGTTCGATGTATGCGCGCACCACGCCAGCAGTATTTTCAGGACGTAGTGTCAGCGATTGACCTTTGTCGCTTTCTGCCCGTCCCTGGTCCTTCCACGTGTACATCTCTTTCGAGACGATGTCGGTTTCTTCGCCGACTCCGCGGGCAAACAGTTCGGTGCTCTCAAAAATTGGCGTGCGAATTTCCTGGAAGTTGTAGGCGCGGAAGACGTCACGCACCGTAGCCTCGACAAAGTTCCACAGCGCCGTTTCCGGCGGGAGAAGATCGCGCGTTCCTCTTACGGCTTTAATCATGAGCTTTCAGCTCTGAGCTATTAGCCTTTAGCTATTAGCCTAAACAAAACTGTCATCCTGAGCGCAGCAACTGCTTTCGCTCGCGAAAGCAGTTGCGAAGTCGAAGGACCCCTGCATCTTTTGCGCTACTTAAAACATATCAGGGAATTTCACCCGTGACCCGTTTGCGAACGCCTCGACACGGAACTGTTACGTTGGAGTTGCAGGGGTCCTTCGACTACGTTTGTTTT
>JBOGLH010000093.1:0-4984 GCA_050746025.1 Terriglobales bacterium
TGGCGAGGAAGATTTCGGCATCTCGTTGCTCTGGATATTCGATGCAGTGCGCCAGTTCGGTCCTGGCGCAGCGCAGGATGTATTTGAACTGGCGGCGAAATATCGCGATCGAAATGTGGCCGGCATCGGCATTGGCGGCGACGAGCACAAAGCCCCGCCGGAGTTGTTTCGTGAACAATACAAATATGCTGCAGGCCAGGGGCTGCGATTGACCGCCCACGCGGGGGAGAGCGCGGGACCGGAGTCCATTTGGGGCGCCTTGAATTTAGGCGCCGAGCGCATTGGCCACGGGCTGACTGCGGGCCAGGATCCCGAGCTGATCGAAGAATTGGCGCAGCGTCAAATTCCGATTGAGATCTGCCTGACCAGCAACCTGCGGACTGCCTGCTGCGGAAAAATTTCCGAGCATCCCATGCGCGGTTATTTCGATCACGGACTCATGCTCACTCTGAACACCGATGATCCCGCTATGTTCGGCACTACTCTGACCAGAGAGTACGAGCTGGCGCAAACCGAGTTCGCGTTTAGTGATGACCATCTTCGCGAGCTGGCGCGAAATTCGTTTGAGGCTTCGTTTCTTCCTGCCGAAAAGAAAGTGGCATTTCTTAATCTTCTCGACGCCGCGCCAGCGCGGGCGTAGCCGTGCTACATTTCACCTGAATGCCTGAACACAAAAGTCCCTCTTCGCCGAAAAAGCCGGAGCTGTATTGCCCGAAGTGCGCCGCCGAAGTTACCGATCCGCTGACCTGCGGAGATTGTGGCGCGGTAATTTGCCGGCGCTGCGGTTCGCCCCTCGAAGCTGCGGATGAACTAGGGATGGGTTAGTTGTGAATTCCTGGTTCAGCGCTTTGCGGGGCCACGCCAATTAGCGTTGCGGGTCTGCCGATTGGTCTCCACCCAGCTCCCGACCGCGGCTGAATGCGAGCCTCGCCTTGCGTGCCCGTTCCGCCAGCAGCCAGCCTTGGAAGCGTGGAAGGTTCGATTGGAACTCACGAAGCAGGAGTTCGACCCCATAGCGGGCAATTCCTCAATTACAATAGCGCCGTGGTTAAAGCCTTGCGCCACGGCAAACACAAGGGTGACATTGATCCACCCGCGCCACACCAGTGGCTGGAGAATGTCGGCCTTATCGTAATTGTCATTCTCATTCTCGCCGTCACCCTCACTCGCTACTGGCATAACATTCACTGGAGCGCGCGCTAGTTGCCTCGCGATCCGCTGCTGGTGGTTATTCTTGGTCCCACGGCCAGCGGCAAGACTGCGCTTTCGTTAGAACTCGCGGCTCGTTTCAACGGTGAAATCGTGAACTGCGATTCGGTGGCCATGTATCGCGAGTTCCGCATAGGCACGGCGAAACCTACGCTGGAAGAGCAGAAACGGGCTCGACACCATTTCCTTGACGTAATCGAGCCCACCTCTTACACCACTGCAGGAGAATATGCCCGCCAGGCGCGAGAAATTTTGCGCGACATCCAGCGGCGAGGCGCACTGCCCATCGTGGTTGGCGGAACTGGTCTTTATCTAAGAGCGCTCCTCGAAGGATTGTTCGCGGGCCCGGAGCGTTCAGAAGAGCTACGCGAACGCCTGCGCGCGCGGGCGCACGAAAAAGGACCGCAGTATTTGCACCGCGTGCTGCAACGGCTTGATCGTCAAGCGGCGTCGCGAATTCACGCCAATGATGCGCCCAAGCTCATTCGAGCGATCGAGATTTGTCTGAGTGCCAAGACCCCGATGAGCGAGCAATGGAAATCCGGCAGAGATCCGCTGCAAGGTTTCACCATTCTGCGGATCGGTCTCGATCCCAATCGCGCGGAACTGTATCGGCGCATTCACGAGCGCGTGCTGGCCATGTTCGATGCCGGATTGGTAGAGGAAACGCGAGAACACCTCAAGAAGTACGGCGACACCGCGCGGCCGCTCAGTTCGATCGGCTACAAACAAGTGGTGCAACTGCTCACCGGGAGACTCGACCGCGAAGCCGCCGTCGACGCGGTTCAACAAGCCCATCGCAATTATGCCAAGCGGCAGAGGACATGGTTCCGGCGTGAGCCAGACGTTACCTGGATTCAGGGTTTCGGTGACCAGGCCGCCGTGATTACGCAAGTGGTTGCCGCAGTGCAAAACAATCTGCAGCCTGCACCATGATATCTTCCTCTCGATGACCCGAACAATCTCCCGGCGTACTTTCTTTCTCGTGATGGCCGCACTCTTCACAATTTCGGCTTCAGCTAAGACCAAATTCCAACCCTTGCCGGCACGGCTCGACCATGACGGCGAGAAATGGGCCGAAAAGACCCTGCACAAACTGTCACTGGAAGAGAAGGTTGGACAGCTGTTCATGATTTGGACGCGCGCCGAATTTCTCAACGCCGACAGTTCCACCTATCAGCAGCTTCGCGACAGCATGGTCAAGTATCACGTCGGGTCATTTGCCATGACCGTGCCTTACGAGCCTCCGTTCCTTTACAAGAGCGGACCCTACGAGGCCGCCGAGCTTCTGAATCGGCTGCAGACCGATTCCAAACTCCCACTGCTGATTGCCGCCGATTTCGAACTGGGCGTGAGCAATCGCCTGCGCGGAACAACCGGCTTTCCCAACGCAATGGCCATCGGCGCCAGCGGTCAAACCAAGAATGCAGAGGACTTCGGCCGCATCACTGCTGAGGAAGCCCGCGCCGTCGGCGTGCACTGGAATTTCTTTCCCGTCGCCGACGTCAATTCGAATCCCGATAATCCCATCATCAACACGCGTTCATTCGGCGAAGATCCGCAACAGGTGAGCGATTTCGTTTCCGCCTACATTCGCGGGGCGCACTCTGCCGGAATGCTGGTCACGGCGAAGCATTTTCCCGGACATGGCGACACCGCGACTGATTCGCACCTCGGAACCGCGCAAGTCACCGGCACTCGCGAGCGTCTCGATGCCGTCGAGTTGCCCCCCTTCCGCAAAGCTATCGAGTCGGGCGTGGATGCGATCATGATTGCGCACGTCACTGTTCCCGCCCTCGATCCCAACCCCAATGCCGTGGCGAGCGTTTCGCCGCTAATCGTGACTGCGTTGCTCAAACAGCAACTCCATTTTCAAGGACTCGTGATCACCGATGCGCTCGACATGGGCGCGCTCACGCGTCTGTACTCGGCCAATCTCGGCCAGGAAGCGGTAGATGCCTTCAAGGCCGGCAATGACGTGTTGCTGATTCCCCCCGATCTCGATGTCGCTTATCGGGGTGTGTTGGAAGCGGTGCGGCGCGGTGAGATCTCAGAAGCGCGGCTCGATGAGTCAGTCCTGAAAATCCTGAAAACCAAGGCTTCTTTGGGATTACACAAAGCCCGCCTGGTTGATATTTCGGCGTTGGACAAAACCGTAGGAACTCCAGAGCACATTGCCGACGGGCAGCAGATCGCGGATGCAGGCGTAACCCTGGTGCGGGAAAACCATGCCGTGTTGCCGCTAAAAAAGACCGGAACAAATTCCTCTGGGCTGCCGTACCAAAATGGGGTAGAGGTTCGCAATCGCCTGGTCGTGGTGATTTTTTCAGATGACGTCCGGCTCGACGCTGGACGCGTGCTGGAGCGCCAGATCAAGTCTCGCGCGCCGGATGCGAATGTGATTTATACCGACCCGGATCTCGCCGCCGCGATGTCGCCGAGTATATTGAGCGCGGTGCAGCAGGCAGAAAAGGTTGTGGTGGCCGTGTATGTTGCGCCGGTTGCAGGCAAAGTGGTGCAGACCGATGGCAGCGCAAGAAATTCAGTAGCATTGCCGGGGCCCAGCGCGGACCTTCTGCATCGCATGTTAACCAGCGCTGGACAAAAGACTGTGGTGCTGGCGGTGGGCAATCCCTACCTGGCAAGGGATTTCCCCGAAGTGCAGAATTATCTGTGCACTTTTTCCGCAGCGCCGGTATCAGAGGTCAGCGCGGTTAAAGCGCTCTTTGGCGAAATGGAAATTCATGGCCGTTTGCCGGTTACAATTCCCGGAATCGCGGTCCGCGGGGCCGGGACAACCGAGTTGGCAAAAAAAATGGCCCGCAGATAGGCCCACGAGCATTGGAGGAATTGTGCGAAACCGCTTTCAACTTTCTATCTTCTTAGTCCTCACCGCCGCCGCTCTCCTGCTGCTTTCTAGTTGCAGCATTAATGTCAAGAAAGACAAAGGCGATGACCACGACAAAAATGTGGATATCGACACTCCCTTTGGCGGCATTCACGTAAGCAAAGGAGCCGACGTGCACGACACCGGACTTCCGGTTTATCCGGGTGCTCAGCCTAAAAGACAGAGTGATTCTGATGGCGACGAAAAATCCGCCAATGTCGACATCTCGACCTCCTCGTTCGGATTGAAAGTCGTGGCCCTCGAATATGAAACCAGTGCTAGTACTGACCAGGTAATTACCTACTACAAAGATAAGTTAAAACAGTACGGCAACGTGCTGGAATGCCATACCAATTCCAGGCACTACACCTACCAGGCTCATTCGAATGCCGACAAGGAACACTCCGACGAGTTGAAGTGTGAGGATACCGACGGCAAGACAATCGAACTGAAGGCCGGCACAAAAACCAACCAACACATCGTGGCTATTAATCCCGACGGCAAGGGTGCGAGTTTTGCTCTGGTCTACGTGCGCATGCGGGGCAAAGAAGCCACTATCTAATTCACCAGCCGAGTACATTTTCATCGAGAAAGCCACGTGCCTTGGCGCACGACGCACGACGGACGACCCACGACGTCCAGCCAACGACGCTTTATAATCCCCTCCCATGAACCTTGATCAGAAGTTGCAGGAGATGAAGCGCCGTGACCAGTTGGCGGAGCTAGGCGGCGGGCGCGAGCGCCGCGAACGCCAGCACAAAGAGGGCAAGATGTCGGCCCGCGAGCGCATTGATTTTCTGCTCGACGAAGGGACATTCGAAGAAACCGACCGCTTCGTCACCCATCGCGCTAATGAATTTGGAATGGCTGAGCAGAAGTATTACGGCG
>JBOGLH010000094.1:0-22222 GCA_050746025.1 Terriglobales bacterium
TTCCAGCGGTGCCACGTCCGGTAGAGAGGAAGAAAATTCTCGACGCAACGCGATTTCAACTGCCGCGCCACCACCTTCTAGTGACGAGGATTGGTGTACAGCGCGTACAAGTGCGGTACGCCTTTGCCAAACTCAGCAATTTCACCTGATAACAAAGGGCTTGTCATGAAAATCAGAGGACCTGCCTTGCGCCTTCCACTTACAGCTTCGCCACCTCACTTACATCGGCCTTTGTGAGATGGCCACAGGCTAAAGTTTTTTGATACAGCTACTTACAATGTGACACTAACAACCGAAAGCCAGCGGTTCACACCGCTACATCACTCTCAAAAGCGGCGGTATCGCTTTACCCCGAATCACGCTCAAAATTCCTTCTTCCGAGCTCTCGATTGCCGTCGAACGAATATCCGACCAGAAGAAAATGGTGCTGTTTTCTTCCGGGGCGACTGCCAATACTTTCACCGACGGATAATGGAGAAGAAGGTAGTCGCAGACCGGGGGACGTTCGCCAGGTTTATCAAGCGCAATGATTACGAAATCGGGGTGTGAGTCGGCCACGGCTTGAGCGATTTCGGAGTCATCTTCCAATTCGCCCAAAACTTCGATATCAGGTTGTTCAGAAATGGTGGCAAGAACCACATCTCGCATCAGGCGAGGTCGATTGGCCACCAATACTCTGATTTTTCGCATAGGTACGCTCCAAGCACAGGCGCGAGTGGCTGAATTATGAACTGTGAGTAGCTGGAACGTAAGAATCAAAAATGACCCCAGAAACGGTTGGGCCAATAGAGAACATCTACGGTACAACGTCTGGAGGTAGTACTAAGCTTGACAGGTATTAAGTACCAATTTCGTACTAACAATCTGGAGATTGCACCAATCGAAATGCATATTCATAAAAAATCAGTACATTTTGAGACGACTAGATCAGCTCAACAAACACAGTGTGATCAGATTGAGACAGCTCAAGACAAGTGAAGGCGCGGGAATGTTTTCAGCGGAAAGAAAAACCAGGAATCACACAGGTATCCCTTCAGTGCGGCAGATATCAACAACTTCTAAACGGTGACTAGCCCCTACTTTACGAAGCATACGATGAACATGGTTGCGGACCGTCTGCTCTGCCAGTTGCAGGCGGTTCGCGATTTCTTTATTGCTGAAACCTTGCGAGATCAGGCCTACGAGCTGTTGTTCGCGATTTGTTAAACCCAACCTCTGCCGGGCATGAAAACTGGGCATTTGATTTTGCTGGGCCGCGAAACGAAAGAGAAATGCGCACAGTTGCGGTGAACAAAAGGCATCCCCGCTTGCAACTGTGCTGATCGCGCCGGCCACTTCCATTGCCGATGCATCCTTAACCACGTAGCCCATTGCGCCTTCACGAATCGCCCGCAGAAAAGGTTCACCGTCACTTTCCATTCCGATCATCACCAATTTCAGATCGCCCAGCCGTAGCTGAACTTGGCGAACCAACTGCACCTGGACCGAGGTCATGGTAAAGGAATCGATGACGAGCACATCGGGAGAAGCGAGCACAATATCTTCTAAGGAGTCGGACGTCAGCGCGCACGAACCAACGACCTGAAGAGATTCCTTCTTAGAAAGAATCTTCGATAGAGCTTCACGAAGCAGTCGATTTTGGGCAATTAAAAATACCGTGGACCGCCCGTCCACAATTATCGGCGCCACCGCTTCATTCATTAAATTAAGTCTCACTCCTCCATTCGACGCGATCTAATTTTCTGCTTACCATCAGCAGTTCTCAGAAACAGTGGATCCGAAGGTATCCTGGAGGCTAAGTAAGTTTCTACCAACGCCCAGAACAGGCCATTGTTAAGAGTTGATAAATTTCCACTGGGCACGGGGGGAAGCGAGCGCCTTAGCAATGTGCAAATAATTATCCCAATGAGCTCTGTGGAAAACAAAATATTAGATAAACATTCGGCTACCCCCAGGTTTGTTCCGCGAAAGAAACGCACGAAAGGTATTGGCAGTGGAGCACAAATTCAAATAATCTGGATTGCTTCATCTTCCGAATTTACGAAAACGGAACAGAGACGTGACGGCGGCTATGTTGCGAGTAGCACCAAGCGACAGGACCAGAGGCCCTTTTGGCCAGATTTTCGAAGAATTACACTCTTGCTATGCGGCGCTGATTCTGTCCGAGCAAAAGCAAACCTTGTTCTGTTTTCGTGACAGAGATTTCTCCCAGTCCGGAGCCTTACCCCCCGGAGTGCCAGTTCAAGATTTAAATTGAGTATTTGCTGGCGATCGGCGACGCTGCAGAAACGAAAACTTTGCATTTTAATCCGAAAAACGCAATTGCTTACAAAAACCTTGCCGGCCGTCGGTAAACCGACGGTCGCTAAAAATCGCGGTTGCTGAGTAAACTTACTTCCCTGGAGAAGTTGAACCGCGAAAATCGCAACACTGTCAAAAAGTTCGCCGCTGCTTGAGAAATTGTTCCCGATGTTTCTGATCCCGAAAGGCTTCGGTTCCGCCGGCGCGGGTAACCGAAAGAGCGCCAGCCAAATTTCCCGCCGCCAGGCAAGTTTGCACGTCCGATCCCTTTAAATACTCATTTAGGAACCCGGCATTGAAACTGTCGCCGGCGCCGACTGGATCAACCACTTGAAGCTTTAACGCAGGACTGGACCACATCTGTTCTCCTCGATTGGCGATCGCGCCCTCAGCGCCGACCTTCACAACCACCAGAGGTACGACTTGCGCCAGCTGTTTCGCGGAAGACTGCGCATCTCGCGCTCCAGTGAGGTGCATGGCCTCGCGAGCATTGGGCAGCAAAATGTCAACATATTGCAACGCGTCGCGAATTCCACCTTCCCAGCCGTCGTCAGGATCGTCATTGCAATCGAGTGACGTACTCAAACCCGCAGACTTCATTTTTTTAAGTAGCGTGGGAATCCCCGCTTGCAAACCGCGCTGCAGATAAAAAGACGATAGATGGAAGTGCCGAGCCGATGAAAGATAGTCGAGGTCCAGGTCTTCAAGTTTCAAATCAGAAATCGTGCCCGGGTAAGTCAGCATATTGCGCCACGAATCACGCTGCATGATGACGGTGAGTCCGGTCTTCCGGCCGGGCAGGGTAGAAACTTTGCTGACATCCACGTGGGCCGCAGCCAGACGCGCGATCGCCAACTCGCCAAAGGAATCGGACCCGACGCAGGAAGCGAATCCGACTCGGCTGCCAAGTGATGAAAGATTGTGCGCGACAATCGCCGACGAACTACCCAGGGTAAGATTCAAATCCGACGTCAAAAGCTCTCGCTCGCGCGGAATTTCTTCCGGAACGCCATAGAGAATCAGGTCGAGATTCAGTTCACCTGCGATGGTCACGTCGAATCGGCGCACGTATTGTTCTCAGTTTCGAATTTAGGAAGATTCACTTCAGCCGAAGCAATCCGAAACGCTCAGGCATGTGGAATGAGTTGCTCATGACCGGCTGCCACATGATTTCTTTCGAATCTTTCGGTGGCCCTTCGGTGCGATACAGATTGACCCTGAACATATTTCCAGGCACTGGAGAACGACCATCAATGCCTTTGAATGGGATCTTCATGGCGACATACCAAACATGTTTGGCAGAATCGATTCGAGTCACATGCTCAAAGCCAGAGTTCCACACCCATCCATTTTCGTGGTGCGGTTGGTTCAAATCGATATCCAGGTCAACCCATTCGTTGTGCGGCGAAACTTCGAATTCTTTGTACCGTTTGATGTCTTTGAAATCTGATCCGATGAACACCTCGGCAACGTTCCAGTTCCACAACTCATTGGTTTCGTGATCGGTGTCAGGCGCTGGCTTCAGATACAAGTCTTTGTAAGGACAAACAAATAGGAAATAAATATTTTTGTCGGTCCAGCGGGTGCGAATTTCAGTTCGATACTGGGGAAGAGCGTGACCAAATTTGTCTACCTGCGCAGAGATCGGCTGCGCAGCGCGCCAGAATGGCGAAGCGGAGTCGACATTGAGTTCGACATCTCGGTCTGCATGCAGGCCGTCGATGATCGGCTTTTCCTGACCCACGCACGTCGCGATAAAAAACAATAATGTTAGCGAGAAGCAGAGAGTTTTCATAATGGGCATCATTGCTTTTCCATGGCTTCACGCGCGAGATTGTACGCGAGCAAGTGGTCAGGCAGTAGGAAAACGTGTCGCAGCTCCTGCTGCGCTCTCTGCTCGTTGCCCAATGCGCGATTGATCATCGCATCGTTGTAAACCGACAAACTGTTGTCGGTTCTGGCCGATTGTCCGAGCTCCGCGCTCAGCCGGGAATTCCACTGGTTCTGGTCGAATCCAGGCAGTTGCCGGGCCGCAAGCCACGCCCAAGCAATTTCACCCCTACCGGATTTTGCTGCCGCGTTTTCGAATTGCTTACGGGCCTCTTCGGGTTTTCCGCATTGCGCGTTGACTTTGCCCAAGAAATAGTTCGTGCGCGCGGATTCAAGAAAAGGCTGCAAGCCATCGTTGGTAAACGACATGTCTCGAACCGGCGATCCAATATGGTTCGAAATTGCGGCCGCTGCTTCACAGTGTTGAGTCTTAGCTTTTTCGAGTGCATTTAGCAGTTGTACTTCTACCCAGACCTGACGGACATTTGTGCCGCCCTCTTCGCGTGGGAAAAAACGATTGCGAAAGAGCGTTGTGGCGCTGTCGAAATCACCCGACTCGGCAAGATTCAGCGCCAGTTCAAAAACAAGTTCGGTCGGCATTTGCGCCACGTCAGGATAGAGTTCGAGAAACTCTACCCGATCCTTGCTAGGCCTGTTCAAAATACTTAGCGCCTGATCAGCTCCCAAATAACCAGCTTCATTTTGCCGATCATTGTGAATGCCTTCGCGAAAGACCTCGAGCGCCTTTTCCGGATCATTCTTCATGTGAAGCAGCGCCAATCCGAGACTGGCATCAAGCACCGGGATCTTTGGATTCAACTTGCGCGCGCGCTCCCATTCGGCGAGCGCTTGATCGGTAATTCCGCGCGAAAAATACAATGTCCCCAGAAGATAGTGAGCATTCGCGTCTGAGGCGTTTGCTTGCACTGCCGCACGCAGCACGATCAGATCCCAGTCGCCGCTGGGGAAAACATAGTCGGTGGGAAGAGAGGCCGCAGCAGATTCCTCCTCGACCGCCGATTGTCCGAGCCGCGTTCGGCAGTACGCGCGATAGTACGCCAGCATTGGATCGCGATTCGGCGAAGTCACCCCTGGTTCACTCTCATCGGGGCGTGAATCAGGATATTTTCGCGAAAGAACGTCAAGCGCGGGCTGATAAATTCCCAGGCGCATGTATTCGCGTGCGATATTCAGAATTCGGCTGTGGTCGTTGGAAAGATGCTGCAGATTGACGCTCCCAACTTCACTGCGAAGAAAGTCGCTCAATGGGAACCGCTTTAACGATTCTTGCACGAGCGAATCAGCCTGCTTATCCATTCCCAACGCTTTTTGGATCGCGACCAGTTCCTCTACAGCGCGTGCGTCTCCCGGCGCCGCTTGCTGCGCGCTCACAAGATAGAACTTTGCCAAATCCAAATTTTGTTCGCGCGCCGATAACTCTGCCAAACGCACCGCAGCGGCAGCCCGCCATTCCGGCAGGCGAAAAGCAGTCTCAAAAGCATTACGTGCTTTTTGTGGAGACTCGATCCCTTCATATGCGATGCCCAGGTAATACGCAGTTTCGGCGTCGGTAGTATTACGATCCAATGCGCGTTGCAAGAATGTGACCGCGTCCTCGTAATGCAACAGGGATGCCGAAAGCCTGCCCGCCGCCTTTAGCGCTGCGTAGCTCTCGCCATTTTTCTTGAGTAGTCCGGAATACGTCTGTAGGGCTGCCAAAAGATTGCCGTTAAGCTCCTGCGTCTCGCCGAGCCGAATCCAGTCGTCCTCGCTGCGGCTCTCGGGTGGAGGAACTTGATACGAGGTCTGTGGCCCAACCTTAATTTCCGAAGCCGGCGTCCAGTCGTACTCGCCTTCAGTTTGCTGCATTACTACCACGCCGGTTCGATCGCGAACGGCAACCGTATATTTGTGGTTCGAGTTCGGAAGAGGCACTTGATGAGACCAGGCATGCTCGGGAACCAGATCAGCCGTCCCACTCCAAATCTGCGTATTGCCATCGGAAACGGAAATTTTCGCACCCGGTAACGGGTGGTTCGGGTTGAAACCAACAAATAAAGAAGACTCTTGCCTCCGCATAGCCAGAACACCGGACAAGTTTGCGCGGGTGATCCCGCCGATGTCGCGCACCGGCATCCAGTATTCCGAGAAGTTGATCGTCTGCCGCGGTTGTAAGAACGCGTAAGTCTCCTGATTGCGAAACAGCCCCGCCTGCACTTCTGAATAGGCGCTGTCGTTATCCGAGAGAGCTTTGCGCCAGTCGAGTCCGTCGGCGTCAACACCCCACGACCAGATTTTCTTCGCTGGTAGTTCGTTGAAATTTGCAAAATGCACGGTGCCGGAATTCGTGTGCGGGTTCCATATGCCCATGAACGGCTCCCGGCTTCCATGCACGAACAGCGACACCGGACCGCTGGTCTGGTTATGAATAACGCTCAAATCGCGGCCGCTGGAATCGACCGGCCAGGGCTCCACTTCGGTGAATCCATGGCTGGCTGTAAAGCGCATCGGGTATTCGATCTTCGAATCGTCCCAGACCTGGACTCCGGCATTGTTCCACCAGTAGAAGCGATGGCGGACGTCGCTGCGGTTACTGAGAGTCACCCGCTCTTCCAATACTGTGGACTTCGGACGCAATACCATCTCCACGCTCCACCGCATTCCGTACACGCGGTCTACATTTCCCACAGTAGCTGATGCGCTGCCGTCAGAATTCTGTGCAAAAGCAAAATCAATCGGAGATAGCGACATCCAGTTATGCGACACCGGAAAGTTAAACTCGACCCCAAATGCCGCCCATGCTCCGCGGTATCCGATGTTCGCCTTCTTGATCGAAGGGTTGGCGTAAAACATCGGACGGTTGTTGATCTTGTCTACGCAGGTATAAAGATGGCCACCGAGATCCGGTAGGACCGAGCACTTTAAGTATTCGTTCTCAAGAAAAATGGCTCGCCACTGATGATCGGTGCGACGTGCAGTCACATTCGTGCGCAGCGTATAAGGATAGTTGAACCGGGTGGTCGCATATTGATCAAAGGGCGGATTCGGGTCTGGTGGACCTTCTTCGTAAGTAGGCAGTGACAGCGTCCCTTGCCACACTCGCACCTGCGCACTCGCCGGCAGCGCGAAACCCGCGAAGAGCACTATTGATAAGAGGAACGCTGCGAAATTTTTCATCAGGCCGAGAGAATAAACACCCCAAACTGCGCTCTCGTAATATACCCTTTTCAGAACCGGCTCGGCACTCCCATGCCGCAGATTTTTTCTGCGGCAGAATTTGAGCAAGAACGCAGCCGATCAAAACCGGCAACTGAACACTACTATGGGCGATACGCGAGGAGTCCAGGAACATTTCACGGCGGTTCGCCGCACCATCTCGCATTTGCGATGGTGGATTGTCACGGCACTCTTTGCCTCGACCATCATCAACTATCTCGACCGTCAAACTCTCTCGCTGCTCGCACCGTTCCTCAAAGTTCAATACCACTGGACGAATACCGACTACGCCTACATCGTGATTGCATTCCGGATCGCATACGCCATTGGGCAAACCGGGCTTGGCCGTCTGATGGACAAGTTGGGCACACGCCGCGGGCTGACATTCACGGTCGCCTGGTATTCCCTGGTCTCGGTGCTCTCTCCGCTCGCTAGGGGGCTTTACAGCTTCGGTGCGTTTCGATTCTTGCTGGGGCTGGGTGAATCTGCTAACTGGCCGGCCGCGACCAAAGCCGTGGCAGAGTGGTTTCCCAAGCAGGAGCGCGCGCTGGCCACAGCATTTTTTGACAGCGGGTCTTCGGTCGGAGGAGCAATTGCTCCTTTTATTGTGTTATCGATTTACTTTCGCTGGGGATGGCGGCCTGCAATCGCGATCCCGGGTCTGCTCGGATTTTTGTGGATTCTGGTGTGGCGCAAGATCTACGACTCACCTGAAAGGCATCCACGAATTTCCGATGCCGAACGAAATCTGCTGGCCAAAGACAAGCGGGATTTGGCGACCAGTAGCGGACCCCAGCCACGCTGGAGCGCTCTGCTGAAATTTCCCCAAACATGGGGAACGATCGTTGCGCGCTCATTTACTGATCCGGTCTGGTATTTCGTCACCGATTGGTTTCCGATTTATCTCGTAGCAAAAGGCATTGATTTAAGAAGCGGAATCATTGCCGTCTGGGTGCCGTTCCTGGCCGCAGATTTGGGCAACTTTGCGGGCGGCTTTGCGTCGGGGTGGCTGGTAAAGCGCGGCTGGCCGCTGGGCAGGGCGCGAAAAGCAGTAGTTGTATTCGGCGGGATCGGAGTAATGCTGCTGATTCCGACAATTTTCACCACCAGTCTCGCTGTCATTACATTGCTGTTCGCGCTGGCGACATTTTCTTACGCTGCCTTCAGTACGATTGCGAATGTCTTGCCTTCGGATCTTTTTGACAGCGGATCAGTGGCAAGCGTCAGTGGATTCGGTGGGACCGGAGCGGGCATTGGTACGATCGTGGCATTTTACTTAATCGGTCATTTTTCGGATTTACGGCAAGGCATGACCACGCACGCCTTTGATCCCATCATTATTGTCGCCGGCTTAATTCCATTTATCGGGATGATTCTGGTTTTGCTGCTCGTAAGGAACACCAAAGCCACACGAGAAGGCCGTGTGCGTCCGATCTGATTACTGCGCTCAGAGTTCCATCTGATCTTCTTCCTCCCGCAACGAGAGCGGATGGAATTGATCGACAACGATGGCAATGCCAAGAAGAACCACCGGCAGGTACATCACTCGAATGTTTCCCCTTAAAAAACAAAGCGTACCCGCCAAAGCCGCAATGCAATATGTGAACCAGATAAAGAAAAAGAACAGCGCTTCCCGCATGTGCTGCTTCCGGGCTTCCCGGAGCCATTGCCGCTCATGCTCTTCTGCCTGCATCAAATCGTAGGATCGAAAAAGAAAATGCGAAATCAGTTGTGCGAGCTTATTCAGCATCCCGGTCACAAATGTGGTGTGCACAGTGAGTGGCCCGATTCTGGTAAGGCTTGCGGTTTGAATGCCCATGGCGATCGCAAGCAGCACGAGAAGCAGACAACTGCTCGCAGGTGATTTCGCTGCGCCGGAAAGTGTGTTGAAGAGTGCTATGAATGTGAGGACCAGTGCCGCTTCTATCGCAATCGTAATCGAGGCAACGCAGCGCACGTGCACGCGGGCGCCTGCTTCGATAAGCGCCCTACCGCCGATGGAGCCAAGCACAAAACTTCCGAGGACGCTCAGCGCGATGATTGCCGCAGCATGCTGCCCGGTTACCAGATCGTGGCCGAGATGCACGGTCGTTCCCGTCATGTTGGCGGTGAACAGGTGATAAACGGCGATGTAGCCAACAATATCTACGAATCCAGCAACAAAGGTCAGCAAGAACACCGTCGTCACTTTCGCCTTGTTATGGACCAGTGACTGACTTGCCGCCATAGGCAAGTTGGATGGCAATTAACTGTTTAGAGTGCGCCGGGCTTCGATGTACTCCAGCAGCACTCCTGTGGGGTTTTTGCTACCCTGAGAGCTCGTTCGTAAACTCAAGAGGTGATTATGTCAGGAGGAAGGATCGTGCTTCTGCTGGGTCTCTTGGCTTTTCTGTTTGTCGTTGCTGTTTTTGCAGATGACGCTTCCGCTCCCTCGTCCACCGCTTCAGGCCCGCCCGTAGCCGAACAGAAACCGGTCGACGAAGATTTTTACGGTCATAAAATTATTGACCGTTATCGCTGGCTGGAGGATGCGAAAAGCCCGGAGACGCAGAAGTGGGTGAGCGAAGAACTCGCATATACCCGCAGCATCCTTGATCCCCTTCCAGAGCGAAATGAGCTTCATGAGCGTCTGGAGAAGCTGCTCTCCATCGGCACTATTTCCGCTCCCCAGATCGGCGGCAAATATTATTTTTATACGAAACGAGAAGGAACGCAGAACCAGCCGGTCCTGCTTGTCCGTGAAGGCTTGCAAGGCAAAGATCGTCCATTGGTGAATGTAAATGCGCTCGCTCCAGATGGCACAATCGCATTGGATTGGTGGATGCCCTCTGAAGATGGAAAGTATGTCGCTTACGGGACTTCGCCGAGTGGATCTGAAATCAGCACGCTACGCGTGATCGAAACCGCGACCGGCAAACTGTTACCCGATGCTATTGAGCGAACCCGATCCAGCAGCATCGCATGGAAGCTTGATGACTCCGGCTTCTACTACACGCGGTATCCCAAGAAAGGCGAAGTCGCAGAAGGACAAGAGAACTATAACCGTCACGCTTTTTATCATGCGCTCGGATCTGATCCGGCGAAAGATCCGCTCATTTTCGGCGAAGGCCGCGATCCGCAGGACTGGCCCGATGTCGATATTTCAAATGACGGCCGCTGGCTTCTGATTAGCGTTGCGGTAGGCTGGACAAAGACCGAACTCTACTTGCAGGACCTCAAGGCCGGAACGCCACCGCTTCGAATCACCGAGGGCAAAGAGTTTCTTTATGCGGCCGAAATTGTAGACAACAAAATCTATATAACCACCAACGAAGATGCTCCCCGTTATCGTGCCCTTGTAGCTGATACAAACTCACCTGCGCGTGCCAACTGGAAAGAAATAATTCCGCAAAGCGATGCCATACTTCAGACCGCCGGGGTGGTGAATGGAATGCTGCTCGCGCAATACGAGCAAAACGCCACCTCGCAACTGAAACTATTCGATACTCAGGGCAGACCACTTGGCGACATTCATCTGCCCGCAATTGGCAGCGTGTTTGGCATGGGCGGGAAATGGAACCGGAAGGAGGCTTTCTTTGCGTTTCATTCGTTCACCATTCCAGATTCCATTTACCAGATTGACCTTAACCGCCGCGGCACGTCGCTTTGGAGCAAAGTGGAAGCTCCGGGAATCGATCCGGCGAAATATGAAGTCAAGCAAGTTTGGTTTAACTCCAAAGACGGGACCCGCGTGCCCATGTTTGTTTTTCACAAAAAGGGTCTCGAACTCAACGGCAAGAACCCGACGCTGCTAACTGCCTATGGAGGCTTCAACGTCAGCCTGACTCCGAGCTTTGTCGGAGATCGCTACTTGTGGCTGGAGCACGGAGGCGTTTTCGCAGTCGCAAATTTGCGCGGCGGGGCTGAGTTTGGCGAGGACTGGCACCGCGCTGGTATGCTCAGTAAAAAACAGAACGTCTTCGACGATTTCGCGGCCGCCGCCGAATACCTGATAGCTGAAAAATATACCGACAAAGATCATCTGGCGATACGCGGCGGCTCCAATGGCGGACTGCTCATGGGCGCAGCGCTCACCCAACATCCAGAACTGTTCCACGCGGTGATTTGCCAGGTTCCCTTGCTCGACATGTTGCATTATCAGAATTTTCAGATTGCCAAGCTGTGGATTCCGGAATACGGGTCTTCATCTGATTCCAAGCAATTCGAATGGCTCTACGCGTATTCTCCATACCATCATGTCAAGCAGGGCGTGGAGTATCCGGCCATTCTTTTCATGACCGCCGACACCGATACTCGCGTCGATCCTATGCACGCGAAAAAGATGGCGGCGTTGATGCAATCAGAAGCCGCCAACGGCCATAGCAAGGAGCGCCCGATTCTGTTGCGTATTGACACCAAGGCTGGGCACGGCGCGGGCAAGCCCATTGCCAAACAAGTTGAAGACCTTACAGACATTTATTCATTTCTGTTTTGGCAGCTGGGAATGAAATGAAACAATTGAATCATCGGATCATTGAATCATTGGGGGATTGAATCGTGGACGTAAGCGGAGGTCTTGCAATGATTCAATGACTCAATCGTTCAATGATTCAATTCTTCTATGCCCGAACTCCCCGAAGTCGAGACTATCGCGCGCGGCTTGGACAAACGTGTATCTGGCGATGTGATCGAATCGGTTTGGCTCGGCTCCAAACCGGAGCCGCTAAAATCTTCCGCTGAAGAGATTGTGGCCGCTCTCGAATCGAAGACCATCTCCGGCGTGCGACGGGCGGGCAAGCATATCGTTTTCGATCTGGCTCCTTCGAACCGCTCGCATGCTAAGAACGGTCAGTGGATCGTCCACCTCGGAATGACCGGCAGCCTGCGCGTCTCTACGCCTGAGGTTCCGGTCGAAAAACACACGCACGCGATTGTGAAGCTCACTTCCGGCCGCGAACTGCGCTTCATAGACCCCCGCCGCTTCGGCCGGTTAAGCGTGATCGAACAATTTGCCGCTCCCGGCTCCGAGCCGCTCCGTATTTCGTTTGAAGATTTCACTAAGCTGTTTCGCAAGCGCAAAACTCCCATCAAAAGTGCGCTGCTGAACCAGAAGCTGCTGAGCGGCGTCGGCAACATCTATGCCGATGAGGCCTTGTTCCGGGCGAGGGTGCGGCCCCGGCGGCGCGCCTCATCACTCACTCGCGATGAACTCAAACGCCTGCACGCGGGATTAAAGAAAGTTCTGAATCAAGCCATCCGGCTTGGAGGTTCGAGTATTTCCGATTACGTCGATGCCGATGGCGAAGAAGGATTTTTCCAGCTCAAGCATCGAGTTTACGGCCGCGAAGACAAGCAATGCCTCGTATGCAAGATTCCGATTAAACGAGTCGTAATTGCAGGCCGCAGCAGCCACTATTGTCCGCAGTGTCAGACATAGAAGCTAAGACGACTTCGTCGTTCCCTGGTCAACCACGTAAACCCGCCCCGGCCCGGCGGTCTGAATTTTATTCTGCTCGAAACATTCCTTGATCTGGCGGCGCAGCTCGCGGCTTACAGCGTACTGTTTGCTGGGTCGGGTTTTAATCAGCATCAGGTATTCAACTTCGCCGTTACCCACGCGATCGATGCCCGGCACCTGAATATCGCTCACGATGTCCTCGGCAAAAGACGGATCATGACGCACTTGCTCACCAATTTGTTTCAGCAGTGTGATTATCTTTTCACTAGGCTCGCTATAGGCCACAGTTACCCGTAAGGCAATTTGCGCCCAGTCACGCGTCGTATTGGAAACGATCTGGACCGCGCTGTTCGGCACAAGATGGACCGTGCCGTCTTCATCTCGCAGCATCGTCATCCTTAGGCTCATTCTTTCAACCGTTCCTTTGACACCCGCAATACGGACCACATCGCCAATGTCGTATTGGTTTTCCAGCAGAATGAAAAAGCCGTTGATGAAATCGTGGACCAGAGTTTGCGCGCCAAAGCCAATTGCGAGTCCAGCAATGCCGGCACTGGCAAGCATTGGCCCCAGATTCAGGCCAAGAAGAGAAAGAATTTCGAGTGCGGCAACAAAAACGATAACGAACACGCCTACGCTGGTAATTACACTGGTCACGGTCCGGAACTGCTGGACACTCACCCCGGGCGGCAGCTTGCGAACGTGAACCTCGGCGCTTTTTCGTGCAATGGCGCGGAGCAAACGCGTCAGCACATAGCTTACGATCAGCACCAGAATGATCTTCGGCGCGTCGTGGTGAAGGAAGTTCATAGTGTCCTCACGCCAATCGCGGAGCAACGCAGGAAGATTGATGCTGACGGGAGTCGCAGGTTTTTGCAGAATGTCGAACAGAGTCATTTCAGCGGTCGATTATAGCAATGGCGTGAAAAGCTCTTCCCTAGAGACCTTATAATTTGATTACAGAGCGTCTACTGAGGTCACCGTGCGTAAAATTGGGCTCATCTTTTTACTGTTGGCATTGTGCGCGCCGCAGCAGCTCCCCTCACAACAGCAACCAACGCCGCCTCGTCTGGACGGTCCACCGACTGACGAACCCGCCCCTGCCATTCCTTCCGAAATTCAGAAGGAAATGCAGAAAAAAGCCAACGAGCAGCGCCAGGCAGAGCTCAAGCGCGATACCGAGAAACTGCTCAGGCTCTCAACCGAGCTGAAAGATTATGTCGACAAGAGTAACGAGAATATCCTTTCGCTGGATGTAATCAAAAAAGCGGACGAAATAGAAAAGCTGGCGCACAGCGTGAAAACCAGGATGCGCGGATACAACTAGACGAAGCATTCGTTTGCATTGTGTGAATTTGTCCTAAATCGCATTAAACTGTTGCATTTGCATTTCATCGCGCAAAGGAGCATCGCGTGCCGTTACCCCAAACCGAAGCGCCCGGTCACCTGCAAGCCGCACTGTCCTCTCGCGGCCTTCGCCTGACTCATCAGCGGCGAACGATTCTCAGCATAGTTGAAACCGCAAAACAACATCTCGACGCATCGCAGATTTTGCGCCACGCGCGCAAGATTGATCCGGGAATCGACCGGGTCACGGTTTATCGCACATTAAAGCTGCTGAAGCGGTACGGGTTAGTTGACGAACTCGACTTAATGCACATGCAGGGCGAGAAGCACTTCTATGAGCGGCGGCCGCAACGCGATCATATTCACATGGCGTGCCTGCGCTGCGGAAAGATCGCCGAATTTGAGAGCGATCTGTTCGACCGGCTTAAGGGCCAGATACAGCGAGAATGCCAGTTTCACATCCTCGTGAGCCGACTCGAAATCGGAGGTTATTGCGCGGAGTGTCGATCTTCCAACTGATCGTTTTTCAAACTCTTGGTTGCATACGATTACAATTTGCCTGAAACAAGACCTTTCGCACGTTGACCCGTCAAGTCTGTGAATGGCTCGCCGCCGGACGCGCGCGTCGACGGAGCAACAACCGGATAACACAATCCTTACGATCTTCGCAGCGTTCTTCTAATCGGCAGCCACCGGAGCCTCCTGCCGCCGCACCTCTGAACCAATCCGCATTCCATAGAACGAACGATAGACGAAGAAGAACGAGATCAGGAAAAACACCAGCGCCAACACGCGCGTCAACCCCGCGTTCTTTGAGGCTAACGACACGGCTAATTCGACGGCCAGCAAGCCAAACAATGTGGTGAACTTGATTACCGGATTCAAGGCGACCGATGATGTGTCTTTGAAAGGATCACCCACGGTGTCGCCAACAACAGTAGCGTCGTGCAGCGGCGTTCCTTTTTGTTTGAGATCCACTTCAACAATCTTCTTGGCATTGTCCCATGCGCCGCCGGCATTAGCCATGAAGATCGCCTGATACAGACCGAAGATCGCGATCGAGATCAGGTATCCAATGAAATAAAAAGGTTCGACGAATGCGAATGCCAAGGTAGCGAAGAACACAGCTAGAAAGATATTGAGCATGCCTTTCTGTGCGTACTGAGTGCAAATCTGTACCACTTTCTTGCTATCAGCAACCGAGGCCTTCACAACTCCTTCGAGTCTGATGTTGGCCTTGATGAACTCAACCGCGCGATATGCCCCCGTGGTCACCGCTTGCGTAGATGCGCCGGTGAACCAGTAGATCATGGCTCCGCCGGTGATGAGGCCAAGCACGAACGGCGCGTGCAATAGCGAGAGTTTCTGCACGTTGCTGGTGAGCCCGTCAGTGAGAGCCATGATGATGGAGAAAATCATCGTAGTCGCGCCCACGACCGCCGTACCGATTAGCACCGGTTTAGCGGTAGCTTTAAACGTATTTCCCGCGCCATCGTTCTCTTCCAGCAAGTGCTTGGCGCGTTCAAAATTTACGTCGACGTTGAAGTCCCGCTTGATCTCTGCCGTCGGCACATTCTCAATCAGTGAAAGCTCGTAGACGGATTGGGCATTGTCGGTGACCGGTCCGTAGGAATCGACTGCAATGGTGACTGGCCCCATTCCCAAAAACCCGAACGCTACCAGGCCAAAAGCGAATACCGCGGGAGCCAGCATGCTGGCGGCTTCAGCCAGTCCAAAGGTGCTGACGTAATAGCCGATCCCCATTAAGATGACCATGGATAAACCCAAATAGTAGCCGGAGAAATTTCCCGCTACGAAGCCGGAGAGAATTCCCAGCGAAGCGCCGCCCTCCTGTGCCGAAATAACCACCTCTTTGGTGTGCCGCGATTCGACCGAAGTAAACGCCTTCACCAGTTCCGGAATAATTGCGCCCGCCAGCGTTCCGCAAGAAATGATCGACGCCAGCTTCCACCACTGGGTGCTATCGCCGCCGACGGAAGGAATGATGTAGTAGGAAATGAGATACGTCAGGCCGATGGATACGAAGGAGGTAATCCACACCAGCGAAGTCAGCGGCGCTTCGAAGCTCATTTCATTCGAATTGCTGTAGCGAGCCTTAGCGATGGCTGAGTTCACAAAGTAAGCCAACGCGCTAGCAACCAGCATGGCCACGCGCATCACGAAAATCCAGACCAGCAGCTGCACCTGCACGGCCGGGTTCTTGACGCCTAGCAGGATGAACGTGATCAGCGCCACGCCGGTGACGCCATAAGTTTCAAATCCATCAGCCGACGGCCCGACCGAATCTCCCGCGTTGTCGCCGGTGCAGTCCGCGATCACTCCGGGATTACGGGCATCGTCCTCTTTGATCTTGAACACAATCTTCATCAAGTCGGAGCCGATGTCGGCAATCTTGGTGAAGATGCCGCCAGCGATGCGTAGCACGGCCGCGCCCAGGGACTCGCCGATCGCGAACCCGATGAAGCAAGGCCCAGCATAATCGGCTGGAATAAATAGAAGGATAAACAGCATGATCAGTAACTCAACGCTGATCAGCATCATGCCAATGCTCATTCCGGCAGAAAGTGGGATTCGATAAAGCGGATAAGGCTTGCCGCCGAGGCTGGCGAATGCGGTCCGCGAATTGGCGAAGGTGTTCACCCGGATACCAAACCAGGCCACGCCATAGCTGCCCGCAATTCCGATAACGCTGAAGAGCAGAATCATAGGAAGCGTGGTTGAGACCGGCTTGTTGGGCACGGGGGCCAGCACACCAAAATAAAGCACGATAATGACCGCAATGAAGGCCCACAGCAGCAACAGAAATTTGCCTTGCGTGGTCAGATAAGTTTTGCAGGTTTCGTAAATCAGCTCAGAAATGTCAAGCATCGAGCGATGAACGGGCAGATTCTTCAGCCGCGAGTAGATGACGAGGCCGAATCCCAAACCAAAAACGCAGAAAATGATGCCGATCAGCAGCAAATTGTGGCCATTCATACCCAGGAATTGAACGCTGGAGAGGTCGGGTAATTTGAGATTGGCTTCGCCACTCACCTGTTCGGGTTGGGCCAATGCCCCCGTGGCTCCGAGAGTAAGAAAAAGAAAAAGGGCTGTTACAGACTGGACGATGCGGTGTGTTTTAGACACAATCCCGTGCAAGCCGATGCGCATGGAAATTCCTCCGATTTTTGACGTACCACGATGACTACGCGTTCAGGCCGATTCTGTGCGGGGGTTTTCTCGTTCTAAACTGACAGAACTTGAACCTTCCGCATCCGAACACGCTTCCACCGCAAATGAAGGAGTGCTGATTTGGCCGCGTCGGACATTTCGTGCGTTCCGCCTGCAGGTGGGAGCTGCAAAACCTCCCTCGACAGACTCGCACAAAACTAGCTTTTATAGCATTCGGATGGGGTTAGCGTCAATCTTGTAAGTAGCTATGGCGTGCATGGGACTTCGGCATCTCTTATGTGCGATTGCGCACGTTTAGCGAAACGCTCTTGGCTGGGATTCTCTCGCGGGTTATTATTCTGAGTACACCTCTACCCGACAAATCCCTGATTTTACGTTTGTCCGCAGTGCGGGTGTGTGTGCAGAGCCGTGGTGGTAAGCGTCAATCAAAATGAGGAGCGGCATTTGAAGACAGGCAAGACTGCCGTCGTAGTCGGTGCCCAGTGGGGCGACGAAGGCAAGGGCAAAATTGTCGACGTGCTTTCAGAAAGATTCTCCGTGGTGGCACGTTATGCCGGCGGACACAATGCCGGGCATACCGTCATCATTAACGGAAAGCGCTTCGTATTACAGTTGGTTCCTTGCGGTGTATTGCGCCAGGATTGCCGCAGCGTCATTGGCAACGGCGTGGTGCTCGATCCCATCGCCTTCCTCAAAGAAGTTTCGGGCCTCAGAGATGCCGGCGTTAAGGTCGATGGCAACCTGTTCGTTAGCAACCGGGCGCAGGTCATTCTTCCCTATCACCGGATGATCGAACTGGCCTCAGAAAATGCGCCGGGACGAGTAAAGATCGGCACAACCTCGCGCGGCATCGGCCCGGCATACGAAGACAAAGCCGGACGCCGCGGTCTGCGCGTCGTCGATCTTCTCGACTTGGATCTGCTCAAGAAGCACGTCGAAAACGCCTGCCGCGAAAAGAATATGATCGCCCACGCGCTCTTCAACTCCGAGCCACTCGACGCCGACAAAATGTATGAGGAGTACGCTGAGGCTTCGCGAAAGCTGGCCCCCTTCGTTTGCGACACCGCTGTGCTGTTGAACCGGGCGATTGCCGAAGGGCATTCCGTCATGTTCGAGGGCGCGCAAGGGACAATGCTCGATATCGATCACGGGACTTATCCCTTTGTGACGTCTTCGAGTGCTATCTCTGGCGGCGCGGTGATTGGCACCGGCGTCGCGCCAACCGCGATCGATTCCGTGATCGGCGTAACCAAAGCTTATTGCACTCGGGTCGGCGAGGGCCCCTTCCCGACCGAAGTGTTCGACTCAGTAGGCGACAGTATCCGTAAACGCGGCAACGAATTTGGGGCCGTGACGGGACGCCCGCGTCGCTGTGGATGGCTCGATCTTCCACTCTTGCGCTATTCGGGAATGATCAATGGCACGTCATGGCTGGTCGTCACCAAGCTTGACGTCCTTGATGAGTTGGCGGAAATACCGGTTTGCGTGGGATACAAAGTCAATGGGCGTGCTACCGAAGAAATTCCCGCGGATGCGGGCGGATGGGACAAGATCGAGTGTCTCTACAAGAAGATGCCGGCATGGAAATCATCCACCAGAGGGATTACGGAGTTCAAGAAGCTACCCAAGACGGCACGCGACTATCTGGCCTTCATTGAAAAAGAAATCGGCGCGCGCATCGGGATGGTTTCAACCGGCCCCGGCCGCGAAGAAACAATTTTCGTAGACGAGTTTCTCGATGAACTTGAAACTTCGTGGAAAACCGGTACTGCACCCATTAAAGTGGCTTCGAAATAAGAAAGGGAGAGACGATGGTAGTTTTGGCAGTCACGTGGATGGCGAAATCCGGCAAAGAAACCGAAGTCGCCGACATCTTTTCGAAGCTAACCGCTGAATCCCGCAAGGAACCAGGTTGCACCTTCTATCAAGTACATCGGCATCGCACCGAACCGCGGCGATTTTTTATCTACGAGCAATATAAGGACGACGCCGCGTTGGAATCGCATCGCGCCACTCCACACTTTCTGCAGCACGCAAAAAAAGAACTGCCGAAAGTTGCAGATCGAGTAGACGGACAGTTGTACGAACCACTCGGCTGATCTTGTAACGTTCGAAATCTCGCCAATAACTATTGCGCCAATTCGTATCCCGCGAAAAAGAAACTCAGCTCGAAACGGGCGGTGTCTTCGGCATCGGAACCGTGAATCGCGTTGTGCTCAATGCTCGCCGCCCACTTTTTTCGGATCGTGCCCTCTTCAGCATTCGCCGGATTTGTAGCCCCCATGAGCTTGCGCAGATCGGCAATGGCATTCTCCTTTTCAAGGGCCAGCGCCACGATGGGTCCGCTGGACATGAAATCCGTTAGCGACGTAAAAAAACCTTTATTGGCGTGGACGGCATAAAACTGTTCCGCCTGGTGCTTGGAGATTTCCAGCATCTTGATCGCCAGGATGCGGAAATGGTTTTTTTCGAATTGCTCAATGATGTCGCCGATTGCATTTCTGCGCACGGCATCAGGTTTAACAATCGTGAGAGTACGTTGCAAAGTTTTCATAATTTTTGTTGTCTATACGCGCTTGGCTCGTTGCGGCTTTTCTCTGCGGTGTCAGGTTTGTCTCTGCGTTCTCGGCGGTCAAAAAGCTTTTTAATCGCCCGGAATGCCTTCTACGCCGTCGCTTTCACTCCCATGGCCGCGGCCACGGTTTCACCAATGTCAGCTGGCGATGTGCACATGCGAATTCCTGCCGCCTGCATGGCTTTTATCTTTTCCGACGCCGTACCGTGTCCGCCCGAAATGATGGCTCCAGCATGACCCATGCGGCGTCCGGGCGGCGCGGTTTGTCCGGCAATGAATCCGATGACGGGCTTTTTCATTCGTACCTTCACGAAGTCCGCTGCCGCCTCTTCCGCGTTACCGCCAATTTCGCCGATCATCACCACCGCTTCGGTTTGCTGATCGCGGTTAAACAAGTCGAGGGCATCAGTAAAGCTTGTTCCGATAATCGGATCGCCGCCTATTCCAATCGCTGTGGATTGACCAATGCCGCGGGTGGTCAACTGATGCACTGCTTCGTAGGTGAGCGTGCCCGAACGCGAAACAATTCCTACCGGACCTTCGAGGTGAATCCGTGCTGGCATGATTCCAATTTTGCATTTGCCCGGCGAAATAATTCCAGGGCAATTCGGACCAATCAGTCGCGCACGACGAGTCTGTAGGAATTCCCAGGCCCGTATCATGTCGAGCACCGGAATACCTTCCGTAATGCATATGATCAATTCGATCTCAGCGTCAGCAGCTTCCATGATGGCGTCGGCCGCGAATGGCGGGGGAACAAAGATGACCGAAGCGTCTGCTACGGTGTTATCGACCGCCTCCTGCACACTGTTGAACACGGGAAAACCCTCATGCGTGGTACCGCCCTTGCCGGGAGTAACTCCGCCAACGATCTTCGTCCCATATTCCGCACATGCCTTGGCGTGAAAAGTTCCTTCACGTCCGGTCAGGCCCTGAACGATGACGCGCGTCGATTTATCTACCAGAATGCTCATGCGATTCTCTAGTCCGTTGTTGCACCCGCAACCGAATCCTCTGTGGCATTTCTCTGTGTACCTCAGCGTCCTCTGTGGTCATGCTTTTTTTAAAGCCAACCACAGAGGACACAGAGTTACACAGAGGAAACACACAGAGTTCGAATCTATGCTCCACTTGCTGCTGCCACCACTTTTTCGGCCGCATCTTTCATGGTCTCAGCCACAATAAAATTCAGGCCGGACCCTTTCAGGATTTCCCTGCCCTGCTCCACGTTTGTTCCTTCAAGCCGCAGCACAACCGGAAGCTGAATTTTCGTCTTGTTCGCCGCCTCAACTACTCCGCGCGCGAGCGTATCCACCCGCAAAATTCCGCCGAAAATATTGATCAGTACAGCCTTGACGTTCTTGTCGCTCAAGAGAATCTCAAATGCGTGCGTCACCTGCTCCGCGTTAGCGCCGCCGCCCACATCCAGAAAATTCGCCGGCATTCCGCCCGCATATTTAATGATGTCCATCGTGGCCATCGCCAGGCCAGCGCCGTTCACCATGCAGCCGACGTTTCCATCGAGCTTGATGTAATTCAGGCTGTACTTCGAAGCCTCTACCTCAAGCGGATCTTCCTCGGTCACATCGCGCAACTCTTTCAGCTCTGGATGCCGGAATAGCGCGTTATCGTCAAAATTCATTTTGGCGTCGAGCGCGAACAAACGGCCATCCGCACAAGTTATGAAAGGATTGATTTCCATCAGCGAGGAATCGGTATCCTGAAACGCCTTGTACAAGCCGGTCATGAACTTTACTGCCTGATTAATCTGCTCAGGTTTCAGTCCCAGCTTGAACGCCAGCTTGCGAGCCTGAAATGCCTCCAGCCCCATTCCTGGCGTGATGTATTCCTTGAGAATGGCATCGGGATTTTCTTCGGCAACCTGTTCGATCTCCATGCCTCCCGACTTTGATGCCATAAAAACCGGCTTGGCTTCTGCGCGATCGATGACGATTCCGAGATACAACTCCTTTTCTATCGGCAGGGTTTCTTCAATCAGCAGCCGCCCGACCACTCTGCCCTCGGGCCCAGTCTGATGAGTGACCAGCGTCATGCCCAGCATTTTCGCGGCAATGTCAGTGGCTTCTTCCACTGACTTTGCGATCTTTACGCCGCCGCCTTTGCCCCGGCCTCCAGCGTGAATCTGAGCTTTCACCACCACGCCACTCGCACCTGCATCGAAAAGCGATTTCGAAGCCGCTTCAGCCTCATCGCGGCTCTCCGCCATTTCGCCACGAGGAACTGCGACACCATATTTCTTCAGTATTGCTTTAGCTTGATACTCGTGAATTTTCATTCTGCTTCCCGAATCAGGCGGGCACGCT
>JBOGLH010000095.1:0-16475 GCA_050746025.1 Terriglobales bacterium
GGGTGATAGCCATGCACCGCCAATGCGGCCAGCGTGAGCAAGAGCAGGCCAAATATGGTGTTTCGCTTGGGCAAGGGTCTGACAGACGGGTGCGCTGGAAGTAGTAACGTAATGAGAGAAGATTCAATTGTCAAACGTTTACATGGTTTAAGTAATGGGCCAGTTTCTGATTAGCCCGTTAACCCGACTTGTGTTGGTTCGGTGAGTCACTCGGCCACGTGTTCGCTTGCGAGTCCACTTTCGAGACAGCTTTGTTAATTGAACCGGGCGTTCAGTATCGAACACGGACTTCCATTTTCGGACAAGGAAAGGCAGAAAGTAATTACTCTTGCACTCAAATGTCCTACGAAACATAGCACTTAGGATGATATGCATCTGGCATCGGAAGTGCCTTACAGGCCACTACTGGCATATGTAGGGGGGCTGACATGGGATACACGGTCCGAGATCTGCGATACGCGCTGCGACAACTGAAGAAAACGAGTGGCCTAACGCTGATCTGCGTTGTAACGCTTGCGCTTGGCATCGACGCAAACACAGCGGTGTTCAGCGTGCTGAATGCGGTGTTGCTGAAATCTCTTCCAGTGGCTGATCCTGATCGGGTGGTCTACCTGAACACTTCCGGAGCGCCAGAACGAACCGGCACGATCGATTCGCGTGAAACCTTCCCTTATACCGTATACGACGCTCTTCGCAACCAGCACGGCCCTCTGTCCGATGTGATGGCGTACGTCCCCCTCTCCACAGGCAAAGTTGCAGTACGCTACGGATCTCAACCGGAAGAGGCGGAAGGCGACATGGTCAGTGGGTCGTTCTTCTCGGGTCTCGGAGTGAAGTTTGCGCGTGGTCGTGGTTTCACCGAGCAGGACGAAGCCAACCGTGCGCCGATCGCGGTAATCAGCTTTAACTATTGGAATCGACGTTTCGCCCACAGCCCAGACGTTTTGGGGAAAACGCTCTATGTGAATGGTGTGCCGATCACAATTGTAGGCGTCTCCGCGAAAGGTTTCGAAGGCTTAGAGGCAGGAAGCTCAACCGATTTTTGGATTCCTTTGCAGAGCCGCGCAGAACTGAATGCATGGGGTAACCCGCCCGAAGACGGCAAGACCTACATTGCAAATCCGACGTGGTGGTGCCTGCGCCTGGTTGGCCGGCTCACGCCCGGTGTCAGTAAAGCTCAAGCTGTTGCGCAGCTGCAGCCCTTATTCGAAACAGCCGCCTACATTGGACTTGGTTCGCCGCTGCCCGAAGAGAAACGGCCAACCATTAGCCTGCTCGAGGCAAAAAAATTCCCTGGGTACGATGCGCAGTACGGCCGTCCTCTACGAATGATGATGACGATGGTAGGCTTCGTTCTGCTGATCGCCCTGAGCAATGTTGCCATGCTGTTGATGGCACGCAACGCGACGCGTCAGCGTGAGTTCTCTCTGCGGCTGTCGCTCGGTGCGGGTCGATGGGAGCTGTTCCGGCAACTCTTGATCGAGAGCCTCTTGCTGGTGTCAATGGGCGGCGTTGCGGCATGGCTCTTCGCCAATGTGGCAACCAAGGTTCTCGGACGATGGGCGCAGATCGAGTCCACGCTAGCTCCCGATCACCGAGTTCTCGGTTTCACTTTGATGATTCTGATTATTGCCACGCTGCTGCTTGGAGTGGCCCCCTTGCGCGTCGCGCTTGCCGCCGGGCCGGGCGTCGTTCTCAAGACATCCACCGCAACCTCGTATACGGACCGGGGCATATCCCGCACAGGCCGGACCGTTGTCATCCTGCAAATGGCTCTGTGTGTAGTGCTGCTTTTGGGCGGGACCCTCCTGGTTCGTACTCTTCGAAATCTTCAGAACACGCCTCTTGGCGTGCGGGTTCAGGGGCTGATGGTGTTTGGCGTCAAGCCTCAGAACTTTCATACGATTCCGGAAAGCATCGCGTTCTATCAGGGACTGATTCAGAAGATGCGAGTGCTGCCGGGTGTTGAATCCGCCACGGTCGCGAAGAGCGCCTCGGGTCGGGCTGGTCCAACAACCGGCTCATGATGGTGGATGGAAAAGTTCATGCTGGTCCCAACGCGACTGTTCGTAGCAATGTGGTGGGGCCGGATTTCTTTCGCACTCTGGGAGTGCCGATTTTAGCCGGGCGCGACTTTAGCGACTCGGATACAGCAACGTCTCCACATGTCGGCATCATCAACGAATTGTTCGCGCAGCGCTTTTTGCCAAATCAAAGTCCGCTAGGTCACACTATCGGAACCGAACATGGCGAATTCCAGATGACTATCATCGGCGTGGTCAAGAATCACAAGTATCGCAGCATCGACGAGGATCCAATTCCGATGGCCTGGTACATGTACGCCCAGATACCAGTTGCGGCGAAGATGAATGTGGAATTGCGAGTAGAGGGCGAGCCGCTGGCCATTCTGCCATCGGTACGTCGCGTCGTTCAGCAGATCGATCCCGACCTGCCAATCATTCAGCCCATGACCCAACGCGAGCAATATGAGGCCGGCATTGCCCGACAACTGCTATTTGCACGTCTTGCCGGCTTCTTTGCGGTTCTCGCTCTCGTGCTGGTGGCAACAGGGTTGTATGGGACTCTGGTTTATCGCGTGAATAATCGCACTGTTGAAATCGGCGTGCGTATGGCTGTGGGCGCTCGGCGTGCGCAAGTCGTTTGGATGGTGCTCCGCGATAGCCTTGTGCTGACCGCGCTCGGTGCGGCCATCGGTACCCCATTGGCGCTGCTCATCGACAAAGCGCTGGCATCTGTGCTGTACGGCCTGAAGCCGAACGACCTCAGCAGCATGGTGATCGCGCTGGCAAGCGTTGCGCTCGTGGCTATTATCGCCAGCCTGACTCCGGCGCGCCGTGCGGCAGGAATCGACCCGCTGACGGCTCTGCGATCGGAATAGGATCGGAGAGCCATTTCGCCAGGTTTTCGGGCGCTCGTCATCAAACTGGATCAACCGCTGGACCTCGCTTTCGCAATCTCTCTGCGTTTTCCGCATAATCGGCGTCTTCCGCATAAAAAGATGATAGCCATGCGCCGCAGCCGCTCCCACAGTAAGCAGCAATAAGCCAAATGTATTGGTTCGCTCGGACATAGGGAAGACAGACGGGCGGCCTGTAGCTAGTGACCTAATCAGAGGGGATTCAATTGTCAAACGTTCCACATTTATACTGATAGCTCCCGTCCCGGGTGGAATTGCAAAGTAAAATACTGTTTCATATCTTTACTTGTTTTCCAGATAAGGCAGGCTGCTGCATACCATGAAGCTGCTACGTCCCATTGCGATTGCTATGATTTTGGTGGGTGGATTCTTTTACTTCACTACCTATCGGTCGGGCAGTTTCCGCACCATCAACTCGCCGGCGGCGAAGGTTGAAATTACCGAAGCTGCCAGCAACAGTCCGCTCGATAATGACGAGCAGAACAATATTTCCGTTTACCACAAGAACATCGGTTCGGTGGTGAACGTCACTTCGAAAGCCGTGGCCTTTGACTTTTTTTACGGACTGGTGCCGCAGGAAGGGCAGGGCTCCGGCTTCATCATCGATCACGATGGCCATGTGTTGACCAATTACCACGTCATCGCCGACGCCCGGCAGGTTGAGGTCACGCTCCACAATCGCAAAAAATATCGCGCCACCATCGTGGGTACGGACCGCTCCCACGATCTGGCTGTAATCCAGATTAAAGCGCCGGAATTGAGTGCTATGGTGTTGGGGGATTCCAAGAATCTGCAAGTGGGACAGAAGGTGTATGCCATCGGAAATCCATTCGGTTTGGCAGGAACACTCACCAGCGGGATTGTAAGTTCCATCCGCTCGGTGCAGGAACCCAACGGGATCAACATCGACGAAGCCATTCAAACCGACGCGGCCATCAATCCTGGTAACTCCGGCGGCCCGCTGCTGAATTCGCACGGTGAAGTAATTGGCATCAACACCATGATCGCTTCCAGTGTCGGACAGAACGCCGGTATTGGATTCGCAATTCCCATCAACACCGCGAAGGCTGTACTCAACGACCTGCTCACCCTCGGACGTGTGCGCCGGCCGGTTCTGGGCGTCATCACCCTGGCCATTGGCCCCGACATCGCTGACCAACTTGGCCTGCCCTCGGATTCTGGCCTGCTCGTGCAACGCGTGCTGCCCGGTGGTGCCGCTGAACACGCCGGTCTAAAAGGTGGGACCGAGCGCGCATATCTGGGGAACACCCCGATCATGGTTGGGGGCGACTTGATCGTTGCCATCGATGGCCAGGATGTCCAGGACCAGCAGCAACTGGCGCAGATCATGAACAATCATCGCGCCGGCGACACCGTGAAGCTAACTATCTATCGCGGCAAGCGCAGGATCGATTTGAGTTTGACTCTGGGCGAAGCGCGAGAACAGGTTTGAGCTTCGCTTCTTAAGAGCTGCCAAGATTAAGAATGAATTTCGACAGCCTGCGAGCTCTGTGTCTCTCGCTTTCTGACGCTACCGAAAACCTGCAATGGGAGGATGAACTCTGCTTCAAGGTCGGAGGAAAGATATTCGCCATGGTCAGCCTGTCCAGTGTTCCTCAGCGGCTAATATTCAAGAGTAATCCCGAGGAATTTCCAGAACTGCTGGAACATGAGGGAGTCGTTGCCGCTCCATATGTCGGGCGCTACAAGTGGGTGATGCTTGAGAACTTGGACGCTCTGCCCAAGACTGAAATAGAGCGCTGTATTAAGAAGTCCTACGCGATGGTGGCGCCAAAGCCGAAAGCACGGGGCACCAGAATCAAAAAGATGAAACGCACGCGCAAATCGCGAAATTCATGATTTGACTCACTCGCGCGCACTACGCTAGCCTCAACAGTCCGAGTATTTTCAGGCATTTGGGGTCGATACCCCGACAGCGAATATGCAGAGAGCAGTTTCCACTTACATTTTCGTGAAGGAGAGGCTGCACCCCGGTCTGCTCGATAAGTTGGTGAGCGGCGGAGCTCAGGCCATTGAGATTTTCGGAGCGCGCCAGCACCTCGACTACGCCAATCGCAAGCAGCATCTCCGCGAAATCGCGGACTGGTTCCGTACCAGCGGGATACCCCTGCATTCGGTGCATGCACCGCTTTATGCCGACTATGAGTGGGGACGCAGTGGTTCGCCGCCGATCAACATTGCTTCTACAGACCGCGCCGCGCGCATTGAAGCTATGGACGAAATCAAGCGCGCCATAGAAGTGGCCGAGCAGGTTCCATTCAGATTTCTGATCCAGCACATTGGCCTACCCAATGAGTCTTTCGACGACCGTAAGTTTGAAGCGGCAATGACTTCGGTCGAGCACCTGCGGGCGTTCGCGAAACCGCTCGGCGTTCGGCTGTTGATCGAAAACATTCCCAATGAGCTTTCCACTCCCGAACGCCTGGTCGAATTCATACGCACCAGCCATATGGACGACGTTGGGGTGTGCTTCGATACCGGTCATGCCAACATGATGGGCGACGTTGCTTCGGCCTTCGAGACCGTAAAAAATCACATCCACTCGACGCATGTACATGACAACGACAAGGAACGCGACTCTCACTTGTGGCCGGGCGACGGAACGATTGATTGGAAATCCACACTGGAACTACTGAACCAGGCGCCGCACAAGCCTCCGCTTCTGCTGGAAATTGAGGAGAACGAAAAGATCAATTCCATTGAGAAGATGGGCGAGATTTTCGGCAACCTAGTCCCCGCATAGGGTTTTGTATAACCCCCGACTTTCACAACTCTTTGATGAATCCAATATCTACTATCGCTGACATCGGCAAGCACGAAGGCCAGAGTGTCACCATTCGCGGCTGGCTTTACAACCTGCGCGAAAGCGGGAAACTTCTTTTTCCGATTTTTCGAGACGGCAGCGGAACTATTCAGGGGATAGTTCCGAAAAACGCGGTCACTCCCGAAGTATTCGAGGCAATAAAAGGTCTGACGCAAGAATCAAGCGTCATTGTCGAGGGCAAAGTTCGTGTTGATAAGCGCGCCCCTGGTGGCTTCGAACTCGACGTCTCGAACGTTCAGGTGCTGCAGCGCGTCTCAGAGAGCGAACCATTCCCAATTTCGCTGAAGGAGCACGGCGTCGATTTCCTGATGGACAACCGCCATCTGTGGATTCGGACACCGCGGCAGGCGGCGATCCTGCGAACTCGCGCCGAAATCATCAAAGCTGCCCGTGATTTTTTTGACGACCGCGGTTTTGTCTTGACCGATCCGCCAATTCTGACTCCAGCGGCGTGCGAGGGAACGTCGACCCTGTTCCCGGTTGATTACTTCGATGAACAGGCATATCTCACGCAGTCAGGACAGCTGTACATCGAAGCGACAGCCATGGCTCTCGGCAAAGTTTATTCGTTCGGCCCGACATTTCGCGCCGAGAAGTCAAAGACCCGCCGTCATCTGACTGAATTTTGGATGGTTGAGCCCGAAGTCGCCTATGCCACGCTGGATGACCTGATGGACCTCGCCGAGGGCCTCATCAGCTTTCTGATTAAGCGGTGCCTAGAGAAACGCCGCGCCGATTTGCAGACGATGGGTCGAGACATCTCATTGCTTGAAAAAATTACACCTCCTTTTCCGCGAATCACCTATGACGAAGCCGTGAAGATGCTGCAGGAAGGCCACGCGAAAGGCGCTCTGGAAGCGAAGTTCGAATGGGGCGGAGACTTTGGGTCGCCCGATGAGACTTACATCTCTGCGCAGTTTGAAAAGCCGGTGATGATTCATCGTTATCCAGCGAAAGTGAAAGCCTTCTACATGGAGCCCGATCCGCAACGGCCCGAGCTGGCGTTGTGCGTGGACGTACTAGCTCCCGAAGGTTATGGGGAGATCATCGGCGGCTCGCAGCGAATGGCTTCGTATGATCTGCTTTTGCAGCGAATTCGCGAGCATAACCTGCCTGAAGAATCATTCAAGTGGTATCTCGATCTGCGGAAATACGGTGGCGTACCGCATGGCGGCTTTGGCATGGGAATCGAGCGCGCGGTCGGATGGATTTGCGGATTGGACCACGTAAGAGAGACAATTCCGTTCGCCAGGACGCTGCACCGGTTGTATCCGTAGAAAATATTGAATCATTGAATCATCGGGGGATTGAATCATTTGTCCCTCGCAGAGCCGTTTCAAATGATTCAATGATCCGATGATTCAATGATTCAATTGGCCATGACTACTCACATCACCACCACGAATATCGCGGCCAAGAAAATTCGCGTGATTGGGGTGCCGCTTGATCTTGGACAGTCGCGGCGCGGGGTTGATATGGGCCCGTCTGCGGTGCGGGTGGCCGGGCTTGAGGCGCGGCTCGAACAGTTGGGGCATATTGTCGAGGACGCAGGCAACATCTCCGTTGCTATTGCCGAGCAGAAAAAAGAAGGCGATCCGCACGCGAAATACCTCAAAGAAATCACTGCGACCTGCATCAAGCAAGCCGATCTGGTGCTGAAGACGCTCGAAGCCGGCAAAGTGCCGATCGTTTTAGGTGGAGATCATTCCGTGGCCGCAGGAACGGTTTCCGGGGTGGCGGAATTTTATCGCCGGCAAAATCAAAAGATCGGCCTCATCTGGATCGACGCTCATACCGACATCAACACGCCTGACAGTTCTCCCAGCGGAAACGTTCACGGCATGCCGCTGGCGGCGATTATGGGCCTGGGACCGCCCGAACTGGCGAACGTCCTGAATTTCTCTCCCAAGGTGCCACCGGAAAATTGCGTGCTCGTAGGTGTGCGCGATATAGACGCGATTGAGAAAGAAAACGTCCGCCGGGCCGGCATCGACGTCTTCACCATGCGCGATATCGACGAGCGCGGCATGCGCACAGTGATGGAAGAAGCTCTGCGCATTGCCGGACGCGGCACCGCCGGCTATCACGTTTCACTCGACATGGATTGGGTCGATCCCGAAGACGCGCCCGGCGTGGGAACTCCCGTTCGTGGTGGCGCAACCTACCGCGAGGCGCATCTGGCAATGGAAATCATCGCCGACCATGGCCGCATGCTGAGCTTCGAAATTGTGGAAGTGAATCCGGTGATCGACGAACACAATCGGACTGCCGACCTGGCGGTCGAACTGGCCTTATCAGCTTTTGGCAAGAAAATTCTGTAGGGCCCTCATCCGTAAACGCCGACCCGGCGTGCTACTTATTCAGTTGACTGTCTTACCTCTTCACTTCGTCGCGCTCGACCACTCCGTCCTTGATGTTGACTACACGGTGAGCGTAGGCGGCGATGTCGTTTTCGTGGGTGACCAGGACGATGGTGTTGCCTTCGGAATGAAGACGATCGAACAGGGCCATGATCTCATTGCCGGTTTGCGAGTCCAGGTTCCCCGTGGGCTCATCGGCCAGGATAATGGATGGCCGGTTCACCAGTGCACGGGCAATCGCGACCCTCTGCCGCTGACCACCGGAAAGCTCATTCGGTTTATGGCTCATGCGCGCTTCCATCCCTACCGCAGCCAGCGCTTCTTTCGCGCGATCGGCACGTTCGCTAGCAGGTACGCCACCATAAATCAAGGGCAGTTCGACATTGTGCAGCGCGGTAGCGCGGGCCAGCAGGTTGAAAGTCTGGAAGACGAAGCCAATTTCTTTGTTCCGAATGCGGGCCAGTTCGTCGTCATCCAGCTCGCTGACCTGTTGGTTATTGAGCCAGTACTGGCCGCGGCTCGGGCTGTCAAGGCAGCCGATCAGGTTCATCAGCGTCGATTTGCCCGATCCGCTTGGCCCCATGATCGCGACATATTCGTTGCGGCGTATCTGCAGGTTGACACCTCTTAAAGCGTGCACCTGTTGCTCTGAACCCATGTCATAGGTCTTCCACAGGTCCGAAGTGAAGATCATGCACGATTCGGGCGGGTTAGACACTTGCGGCTCGGGGATGCCGATTACTTCTGCCGTTGCCATTCTATTCTCCTGCTTCGACTGGGGCACGGGTGGTCTCAGTCCCTTGCCATTGGACGGGCTCGCGGCCCTTTGGTTACTAAAACGTGGGTTGGCACTGTCCTGGCACCCAAAAGGTACGAATCCCAGGAAAGAAAAGTTCCGCCCGGGGACGGCTTGCTTTTGTGGCTCTGTTGATTATAGCCTGCCTCCCCAAAAGGTTGGATGCGAGCCTGGCCGAAAAACAACGAAATGAGTTTTACAAAAGAGAGGACAACCAATATAGCTGGTCGCAGAATCAGGGCTAAACAGGGGTTTCTGCGCCCATGTCGTCGCATTTGTTGTGGTTCACTGGCTTGTATTCCCGTCTGCAAAGACTTAAAATGTTGACACTCAGAGTGCGTCTTAAGGAGTACTCTTCCTCTATGCCCCGGTTCCAGTTTTCGCGCGTAGTTCCGTCTTTCGTGCTTTTATTTGTCGTTGGCTTCTTCTCCGCGGCCTTTGCCAGCCCCTCGTCCGCCGACGGCCAGCCTGGCACTGATCAAGCTCAAGCCGATCAGTCTCAAAATAACAACGGGACGACTGATCCCCTTAAGCGAGAGCTCACTGAAAAACAAAAGAGACAAAATGCGAAATCCCTGCGGAAAGAACTGGGAACCTCGTATAAAAAATGGCTCGACCAGGATGTGCGCTGGATCATAACTGACAATGAACGCAAAGCTTTCATGCAGCTCTCGAATAACGAGGAGCGCGACCAGTTCATTGAGGCTTTCTGGCAACGGCGCAATCCTAATCCGGACAGCGAAGACAACGAATTTAAAGACGAGCACTATCGGCGAATTGAGTATGCCAATGAACATTTTGCCGCAGGCAAGCCTGGTTGGATGACCGACCGCGGCCGCATTTATATCGTCTACGGTCCGGCGGACGAAATCGACTCGCACCCCTCCGGCGGGACTTACGAGCGACCGATGGAAGAAGGCGGCGGTGAGACATCGACCTATCCTTTTGAAGACTGGCGCTACCGGTATCTCGAAGGCATAGGGCAGGAAGTCATCATTGAATTCGTAGATAGCTGCATGTGCGGCGACTACCACATGACGATCGATCGCAGCGAGAAAGATGCGCTCAAGAACGTTCCGAACGCCGGCCTGACGCTGTATGAAGAAATGGGCATGTCGAATAAAGCGAACCGGTTTAATGGCAGTGGACTGGAGCAGTTAGGCGCTGGACCGTTTAATTCGGACGCCCAGACCAAGCAATTTGACCGCTTGGCGCAGTTTGCCAAGCTGAATCAGGCTCCTGCGGTTAAGTTTAAGGACTTAGAAGAAATTGTCCAACACAAGATCAGCTATAACACCATGCCTTTTGATGTGCGCACTGATTTTGTGAAAATCACCAGCGATACGGTATTAGTTCCGGTGACGGTGCAACTTAAAAATCGCGACATCACCTTCACCAATAAAGATGGTGTGCAGCATGGAGTGGTGAATATTTTTGGACGGTTGACCACCTTGTCTGGCAAAGTGGCGCAAACCTTCGAAGACACTGTGGTCGCGGACGTGCCTGCTGAGTTATTGCCGCGGGAAGTGGAAAATTCGAAAATCTACTGGAAAGCAGTCCCGCTGAAATCCGGACGATATCGCCTTGATCTGGTAGTAAAAGACGTGAACGGCGACCGCATGGGCACATGGAGCCGCAGCATTATTGTGCCGGATTTTTCGGACGACAAATTGGCGAGTTCGTCGTTGATCGTGGCCGATGACGTTGAGCCGGTGCCTTCTAAGAGCGTAGGCACGGGCATGTTTGTGATCGGCACGACCAAGGTTCGGCCGAGGGTAGCGCCTTCCGACGGCAAGCCGATGGCGTTCAAGCGCGGCCAGAAGGTCAATTTCTGGATGCAGGTCTATAATCTCAGCGTCGATGAAAAGACGCATAAGCCGTCGGCAACCTTTGAGTATGACATCGTGAATACGGCTACCAACAAGCAAGTAGTCCACGCGGTGGATTCATCCGATAAAATGGGAAACATCGGCGACCAGGTCACTTTGGAAAAGACCGTGCAAGCGGCCAATCTGGAACCCGGCGTCTATCACATTCAGATTAAGATTAACGATAATATTTCCAAGCAGACCCTGGGACCATCAGCAACGTTTGCGGTCGAATAGCGGTTCTGGCAACTCATGAATCGAAGACTCGGCTATCTCGTGGTTGCGTTCAGTCTAGTGCTCCCGTCGTGGGGCGCAGACAAATACGCATCGATAGCCGGCTATGTCCACAATGCATCGGGCACGCCCCAGATCGGCGCAGTTGTTGAGGTGATCGGATCAGCGGCACAGGTCCTGAATTTGGTCACTGATGATAAGGGTGGGTTCCGGGCTTCAGGCCTGGTTCCCGGGATTTATAACGTTAAAGTTTCTGCGCCGGCCTTCCTGCCAACCCTTCGTGAAAAAATCAGCCTCAAGGCTGGCGCCAGCATCTTGCTGAATCTGACCTTGTCCACGGTCTTTGACGCGCTGCAGTTCACGCCGCGACAGGGAACTTCAGAGGATGGAGACTGGGATTGGGTTCTGCGGTCTACCGCCAATCGTCCGGTTCTGCGCATCATGCCTGATGGTTCCCCCGTGACGGTGGCCGATAAATCCACCTCGGACGACTTGAAGGGCACGTTGTCTTTTGTGGCTGGCGCGCCCTCTGAAGGCTTCGGTTCGATATCCGACATGAGCACTGGATTTTCGGTGCAGAAGTCGGTTTTCGCCTCTGGAACTTTGACCGTCAATGGCGACGTGGGATACGGTTCGGCGCTGCCGAATGCCGTGCTGCGCAGTTCCTACAAGCATCGCATGGCGAACGGATCGACGCCAGAGGTTGCATTTACAATGCGGCGGTTATCTTCGCCGGACCTGGGTGTCCACAATGCGCAACTCGAGGCGCTTGCGATGACTACGTCCGATGAGATCAATCTCGACGATGTGCTCGAACTCAAGTTTGGCAGCGAACTTCAGACCATTCAATTCATGGGAAGGGTTACGGCATTTCGGCCGTTTGGGTCAGTTGCCGCCCATCTCTCGCCAGACACGGTGGTTGAGTATCGCTATTCCAGTTCGCGTCCTGACAGCCGCGAGGAAAAAGGCTTTGAAACTGCTCCCGCCGATCTGAGCGAGTCTGACCCTCGCGTGAGCATGAGGGGATATTCTTCGGCTATCGAAAGAGCGCACCACCAGGAACTCGCGCTATCCCATCGCGAAGCTCAAACCAATATGCAGGTGGCGTTCTACTCTGACCGGCTCGTTGATCCTGCCCTTACCGGTGTGGGAGAGTTTTCATCGAGCACCGGCGACGTGCTGCCGGATGTTTATTCGGGCACCTTCACCTATGGGGGCCGAAACCTGGATACACACGGCGTCAGGCTGGTGTTGGAACGCAAGCTGACCTCTGACGTGACTGCTACTGCGGACTACAGCTATGGCGGCGTGCTTGATTTAAAAGGCAGCCCTAGCTTGCAGGAAGTTCGCGAGCAGAGCGTAATCCGGAACCGGCATATGCTATCCGGAAAGCTAAGCGGAACCGCCCCTCATACCAAGACCCGATGGATTGCTTCCTACGGATTCGAGAGCGGCCGTTCGTTGACGCCGGTGGACATGTTCAACGCCTCTGCCGGACAGAGCGATCCCTTCTTTGATGTTTTCCTGCGTCAGCCCATCCGGTGCAGCAAAGCGTTGGCCGGACATATGGATGTAGTCGTCGAAATCCGTAATCTGCTTGCGCAAGGATATGTTCCAGTCTTCGGGCAGGACGGACGGACCGTCTATCTGGTGCAATCCGCGCGCGCCGTGCGTGGCGGGTTGGCATTCAACTTCTAAATCTTTCCCTCCTGTTTCTCTCTTTACATAAACCATTTTTCACCAGCTCGAATTTTGTGGGTGGAAGACTTACGCTGGGTTGATCTACAATCCTTGCCATTCAGAGTAGTGAATCGCTAGGGGGCTTTATGAGGCTTAGGTCAAGTCTGGGCTTTTTGCTGCTGCTCGTTTCCGCTTCGCTCATCGCGCAAACTTTTCGCGGGACAATCCTAGGAACGGTCACCGATCCTCAAGGCGCGGTGATTTCTGGCGCGACCGTTACGGTGCGCAACGTAGACACCGGTCTGGAGCGGACGGCGCAGACCAGCACGGATGGGAGCTACACCATCCCCGAACTCCCGATTGGAACCTACACGGTCACCTTTACGCAGAGCGGCTTTCAAAAGTCGGTTACCAGCGGCTTGAATGTGGATGTAGCTTCAGAGAAGCGAGTTGACGTTACCCTCAAGGCTGGGACGGCGTCAGAAACTGTGAACGTATCTGCCGAATCTTTGCCACAAGTTGAGACCACCTCGGCACAGCTCGGCGGAACGCTGACCTCGAGCACCATTGAAAGTCTTCCGGTCAATGGCCGCGATTACCAGAAGCTGATTTATTTGAATCCCGGAGTCGCGGGGTCCCCGGACCAGATTTCAGACTCTCCCGGATCGTATGGAACTTTCTCGATGAATGGTTCGCGTGGCCGCTCGAATAATTTCCTGTTGGACGGCACTGACATGAACGATGGTTACCGCAACGATCCCGCGATTAACGAAGCCGGAGTATTCGGCGACCCGGCGACAATTTTGCCGATTGATGCCGTCGCCGAACTGCGCGTGCTCTCGAACTACGAGGCGGAATACGGGCGAAACAGCGGCGCAATTATCAACATCGTGACTAAGAGCGGCACCAATGCCTTGCACGGATCAGCGATCGAATTTTTCCGCAGTGGCAAGATGGGTGCGAGAAATTACTTTAATCCGACGTCGGACCCGAAAAATCCATTCAATAATAACCAGTATGGGGGCTCACTCGGTGGTCCCATCGTGAGGGACAAGACTTTTTTTTACGTGGACTATGAGGGACAACGGGAAAATGGAGCCCAGTCGGGTCCTGCGTGCGTTCCGGATGCCGGGGCTCTGGCGCAGGCGGAGTCTATGATCGTGGGCCGCGGCGAGGCGGTCAGTCCGGTGATCGCCAAGTTGTTGTCCCGCAATCCATGGCCCACGCCAAACGTGGCCGGTGCGAGCGCCAACTTGGACGGAACCTGCAACGGTCCAACCGCAACTGCGGCAGCGGACAATCTTGCGACATCAACTCACTTCTTCAACCGGGTGGATAGCCTAATTGCCAAGATAGACCACAATTTCAACGCCAAGAACATGCTGACTGGCCGATATTACTTCGGCGATAGCAATCAGAGCTTCCCGTTCGCGCAGTTAGGCGGGGGGCTGTTGCCGGGGTTCAACACCGTAACTCCCACCCGGGTGCAACTGATCTCGCTTTCATGGGTGAAAGTTGTGAATGCGAGTCAGCTGAATGAAGCGCGTCTGGGATGGAACCGCTTTGCAGAGGGCTTCTTTCCGCAAGACCAAAGTTTTAACCCAAATTCGATCGGCCTGGATACCGGCGTAGGCGCTTATGACGGTGGGCTACCGATCATTTCGGTCGGAAGCTTTTCACCCATCGGAGCGACTTCGTCGATCCCCCGCAACCGCGTGGACGCCAATTGGCATTTTGTAGACAACTATTCATGGAAATCAGGAAAGCACGATTTCAAGATGGGATATGAGTTCCGCCGCACGACGATCATGCAGGTCATCGATCATAATTTCCGCGGCTCCTTGGATTTTGGGGCAATCCCCGATCCGGCGAGTTCCAGTGTGACGCTCACGCCGTTGGAAGCCTTTCTGGAAGGCGTGCCGGATGGTGGCGCGCAGGTGACGGGAGACTCGCGGCGGCACACATTTCAAAACAGTCACGGCTTCTACCTACAGGATAGTTTCAGGTTTAGCTCACGACTTACACTCAATTACGGCTTAAGGTGGGACTACTTCGGTGTCACCGGAGAGAAGAACGGCCTGTTCTGGACGTTTGATCCCGCCAACGGCGGTAACAATGTTCCCACGGGGCAGCTGTATAACAAAGACTTCAACAACTTCGCGCCACGAGTGGCTTTCGCTTACGATCTCACCGGCAAAGGCCAAACCGTAATTCGAGGGGGCTGGGGGCTTTTCTACGATGCGTTTTCGGCTGACATGTTTCTCGGTCACTTGCCGTGGAATTGCGTTTTCTGTCCCGGACCGGCTTATCCCGGGCTGGGCCTGCAGGCGTTGGCCACAGGCAGTGCAACATCGCAATTGATCCAAGGCCAACCGGTTTATGCGGGGTACGGAGCCGAGGGCGACTTCTTCTCTATCGATCCGAAAATGCGTACACCCTACATTCAAAATTTCAATCTGAACATACAGCAGCAGCTAGGCAGCAAAGTTGTGGCGCAAATTGCTTACGTCGGATCTAAGGGAACAAAGCTGTTCCAGTTTCTCGACATCAACCAGCCCAGCCAGTCACAGATCACCGCAGCCGATCTGGCCAACGGCGTAAGTTCCTATGGGGTGCCGCGCCCCTATTCCAATCTCTTCTACATTAACCAGGAGAAGTCTTCGGCGAACTCGATCTACCATTCGCTGCAGGCCAGCCTGCGCACCAGCGGATGGCACGGGTTGTCTTCCCAGGCGAATCTGGTTTGGTCGCATTCGATAGACGATGCCAGCGACCTGGAAGACTTTGAACCGAACCAGGCCCAGCCTACAAATAGCACGAACCCGGCCGGGGACTGGGGCAACTCCAGCTTCGATATTCGCCGGCGGTTCACCTGGAATTTTACGTACCAATTTCCGAAGTGGAGCGGTCAGTGGTCTAAGCTGAAGAGCGGCTGGGGATTCGATGGAGTCGTCAATCTTCAAGACGGCCAACCCTGGCACCTCAATTACGAGTTCCAGGGGGATTATTCAGGAGCAGGCGAAGGATTTGATCGCCCAGATGTAATTGGACCGATAAACTACTCCAGCAATCCAGCGCAGTACCTGGATTTAACCGCCTTTGCGGCGCCCTGCAGCTGGAATCCGAATCTTAATCCCGGCGCTACCGATGAAAGTAACTGCGTAGCGGGAACCCGGCATTTCGGAAGCGAGCGGCGTAATTCACTGAAAGGGCCGAGTTTTAAAGAATTCAATTACTCGGTCTTTAAGGATACCAACGTAACCGAGCGGGTCACGCTTCAGATCCGGGCGGATTTTTTCAATTTGTTCAACCACCCCAACTTCTCCAGTCCCCTCCTGCCGAATTTCATCGGTGACATCGGGGCTCCAGATGCGGCAAGCGGCCGGCACAGCGGCTTTTATTCTCTTAGCGCCACCGGCGACGTGGGCATCGGCAATCCGTTCCTTGGCGGCGGTGGGCCCCGCGGAATTCAGCTGGCGGCGAAGTTTACGTTCTAGAGTTGCTGGCGATTCGCATTCAGAATTCTTTGAAGAGGGCATCCCGAGGAAGCATGTTGGCCGTTTTATTTCTCGGCCCGTCCTAAACAGCCGGCGCGGAATGAGCGGTCATCCAGCCGGTGAAGACGCTTCGACATTCCTGGCTGCAGAAGCCGGAAGTGGCGGATGGTAAATAGATACTCGGCAATGAACCAGAGCGGCTGATCGGTGGTCATCCAGTTCAGACGATCGAAACGCGCAAGATTTACGGGATTCGA
>JBOGLH010000096.1:0-13678 GCA_050746025.1 Terriglobales bacterium
GTTTCAACTGGTCGGAAGTCGGAGGTAACGCACTGGAGGCAGGGCTGTCAAACGCCTACTACACACCCCAGGAGTAGGGGTTCAATCAAACGCTTCGCAATTGGGGTACTCAGATGGAATCCGCAGCAGTCAATAACATAGCCAAGGAATTCTGGCCGGATATCCGCCATAAAATCCTGCGGGAAAAGTAGCCTCGAAACCGAAACTCACAGCTGCGTGGTCCCGCAGGGCAGCATCGAACCTGTATGTTTGTCCCACCCCAGAAACGAAAAGGGCCCCGGACCATCATTCTGGCGATCGCGATTATGATTTTCGCGCTGGTGTATCTGTTGGTGGAGCGGCGCAGCCAAAAGCCTCCGACTCAATCTCCGGTCCGGCAGTTGCAGCAGGAGAATCGCTCTGGTTCAGCCTTCGTGCCCTGATGATTCGCCTATCGGCGCGCGAAAATCCTTGAACTAAATCTGATTTATCTTGACCATGCACCACCAACAGGGCATTATTTCGGGGAATCCAGAGTTGCTGGCCCTTTCCCCGCCGCCAATTCTGTGCTCGCGAAATGTCTCGTTCGGCACAGGAGTTTTTAGATGGGCAGCCGTCTTCCAAGTTTCTTGTACCTTTCCTTCTTCTGCTTCCTTTCAATACTGAGCGTAGGACAACAAATTTCACCCCGACCATTGATCACGCAGCCGCTGATTGAATCGCAACTGACGACCTTAAAAGGAAACGTCCATCCCTTGGCACAACCGCAGTTCGATGTCGGGGTTGCCCCGCCCGATAGGCCACTGAAGCGCATGCTGCTGGTGTTGAAGCGCAGTCCCGAGCAGGAACACGCGTTGCGTAGTTTGCTTGATGACCAGCAGGACAAATCCTCGCCTCAATATCACAAATGGCTGACGCCCGACGAATTCGGCACGCAATTCGGTCCCGCCGACCAGGATATGCAAATTGTCTCTGGATGGCTGCAATCGCACGGCTTCCAAGTGAACCGCATTTCCCACGGGCGTTCCGTAATTGAATTCTCCGGAACCGAGGCACAGGTAGAAGAAGCGCTGCATACCTCGATCCACAAATATGCGGTGAGCGGGGAGGAGCACTGGGCGAATGCGACCGACCCGCAAATCCCCACCGCGCTATTGCCGGTAATAGCGGGGGTGTGGTCACTACACGACTTTCGCAAGAAACCGCAACTTGTGCTATCGAACGATCAAATTGCCGCGAAATACGTTCCAGGTGGGAAACCACTCTTTACCTCCGGATCGTTGCACGCATTGACCCCCGCGGATTTCTACACCATTTACAACCTTCATCCATTATTCGGCGGCGGATCCAAGATCGCGATCGTGGGCAGATCCAACATCAACTTACAAGACATAATTTATTTTCACTACTGGATGTACGATCAAGCGGAGTCGCCACAAGTTATCGTCAACGGTCCCGATCCCGGCGAATTAGGTGGGGGCGATCAGGCGGAAGCGGTCCTGGATACCACTTGGTCCGGAGCTGTGGCACCTAGCGCGTGGGTCGCACTCGTGGTTTCCGCTTCGACAAATTCGACTGACGGGGTTGACCTTTCCGAAGAGTACATCATTGACAACAACTTGGCCGATGTGATGAGTGAAAGTTTTGGCGACTGTGAAGCCAACTACACAATCGCTGAGGCCACCGCCACAGCGAGTCTGGCGCAACAAGCTGCTGCCCAGGGCATTACCTACCTTGTCTCTGCTGGCGATTCTGGGGCGGAAGGTTGCGACAATCCCAACACACAAACTCTCGCTACACATGCTCCATCGGTAAATTTGCTGGCTTCTCCCCCGAGCGTAATTGCAGTTGGGGGAACCATGTTTAACGAGAACGGGAATGCAACTAAATATTGGAGCTCGACTAACGATCAAGCGACCCTCGGATCCGCACTGTCGTATATCCCCGAAAACGTTTGGAATCAGAGTTGTACTGCAGCCCAGTGCGGGTCCCAAAACGCTGGCATCTGGGCTGGAGGGGGCGGAAAGAGTGTGTTTTTCCAGAAACCATCGTGGCAAAGCGGAGTTACCGGAATTCCAACCGATAACACCCGCGATGTGCCCGACGTATCCCTGACCGCCGCAGGCCACGATCCCTACCTGCTTTGCCTTGCTGGCTCCTGCGTCCCTGATTCCCAAGGTTATATTCATTTTTGGGGAGTGAGCGGTACATCCGCTTCGGCGCCGGCATTTGCAGGCATCATCGCCACGGTCGGGGCGACTACCGGATCGAGACAAGGACAGGCGAATTACGTTTTGTATCGGCTTGCGGCGAGCGAAAATCTCAGTCAATGCAATGGATCGTCCACCTCGGCTCTCCCCGCCAGCATCTGCGTGTTTAATGACGTAACCAAGGGCAATAATGCAGTTCCCGGAGGAACGGGTTATGGAACTGCCGCAGCGCAATTTCAAAGCGGGACGGGCTACGACCTGACGACCGGCCTTGGATCGGTAAATGCCAGCAATCTGCTCGCGCGCTGGAACACTGTCACGTTTAACTCCACAGCAACTACTTTTTCGATAAGTCCGACAACCGCAGTGCACGGAGCGCCGCTCAACGTTGCTGGCACTGTCACGGCGAACAGTGGAACTCCAACCGGGACGGTTTGGCTGGTGCAAACCGGATATCCCAATGGCAACCTGGTGGGAGATAGCACCGCCGATCTATTTGCCTTGAATGCACAAGGTTCTTTTAGCGGAGTGACTCACATCTTGCCAGGCGGAATTTATCAGGTAAGCGCGCACTACCCTGGCGACGGAACCTACGGAACAAGTGATTCCAGTCCGCAGATTCAGGTGCAAATTCAAGCCGAAAACACCACCACCAGTTTTGCGGTGTGGAAAAAAGGTTCGAGTGGGACTCTGGTTCCATTTACCAGCGTGCCTTATGGGACCCCGATTTATCTCACAGGCCATCTCGGGTGGGCATCAGGTTATGGGAAACCGAATCAGTACATCCTCTTCTGGGACAACGGTTCCGGGATAGCCCAGGCTTCTATGAACGGGCAAGCAGACGTTGCGACGTCGGCTCTGACACAAGTTCCAGCCGGATCTCACTCGATTACGGCTGCCTATTACGGGGACAATAGCTTCGCGAGCAGTTCAAATTTGACGCCCATCAATTTTTCGATCACGAAACTCGCGACCATAACCGGTCTGAACGCACAGCAAACGTCACAATCATTAGTTCTGACCGCGACAGTTAATGGTTCAGGGAGCGGCGCGGCCCCGACTGGCCAGGTGACGTTCGTTTCCGGCAGTACGGTTCTGAGCACTGTCTACTTAAATAACAGTTACAGCTCAAATGGAACTTCGCAGGCGACATTCGATGCTTCACAGTTAGCTGCCGGGCAATACAACGTTGCTGCCGGCTACTCCGGCGACACAAACTATACCGCTTCGGCCTCGGCGGCGGTTCCGTTGAACTTGAATGCTGACTTCACTGTTGGGGACCGTGGAATCACGTCTCAAACTGTTCCGGCAGGATCAACTGCAACTTACATTAACGATCTTGCGGTCACGTCATTTTTTGGTTTCTCAGGGTCCGTAACCGTTTCGTGCTCCGTTCCCGCAAAAGGCACGACGTGCACAGCAAGCCCAGCCGCGTACACGTTGGATAACACAGCCCTGGTGGGCGTCGGCACGGTTTCGGTCACCACAAGTCCGCGAACCCTATTAGCCGGCGTGACGAACGGAAACCCGAACAGTCATGGCTTCTGGACATACTCGATAATCGCTTTTTCAATGTTTGGAATGTTCGTGTGCTCGTCGCATCGACAAGCTTCACCGAGTGCCCGCAGATTTTCATTCGTCATGGGACTCTCACTGCTTGCGTTGGGATTGAGTGGATGTGGTGGAGGAAGCGGGGGCTCGGGTGGCGGTGGTGGCGGAGGCGTAAATCCCAACGGAACGCCAGCTGGAACGTACGCTGTTACTCTTACTGGAACCAGCGGTTCTGTAAGCCACAGCATGACTTATACGCTAAACGTTCAATAGCTCCTCGGAACTCAGAACTAGATACCGCGAAAAGCAACGCCGAGCCGGCGCGATCTACATCAGATTCGTTCGCGTCGCATTTAGTCGCGGCATTTGGCATTCCCCGTACCAGGATTGCCGCTGGCCCACGCGAGGGACTTACAGCCCACCCCGCCTGCAATCGTGGAGTAACCTTCTAAATTTTAAAGGGCGGGCATAAATGCCTACCCTTGTCTTTTAGGGTTAAAGCCGCAACTGCAATCCTACTTGTTGTTGCTGCAGCTGTCCGCAACTGCCCTCACTGAAGTCGCGTTCAGAGTTTTTGAAGCGGTAGCGGTTGCAGTGGCGCCGGTCGACGATCCGCCTGCCCCACTCGCATCGGGATTGCCGCCCTGGTTTGGCTGACCTGAAGCAGCGCTGCTGTTCGGAGCGCTGGTATCAGCGTTATTGCTCGCCGAGGCCGAAGCCGTCGAGCCCACCGTGCCCGTTACTTCGACTTCTTTGTTTACGTTCGAGCTCAACTGCGATTCATCACCCTGGACTTTGTACGAAATGCCTGCAGCATCGGTCAGCAAGTAGTTGCCGGATGTCCCCATCAGGCAGCCCTGAATCGTGTTGCCGGACGCGCTCTGATTGCTAGTGGTTGTCGTGGTCTGCGTGGTTGTATCGTTCTGGCTGGTCGTGCCATTCGACGGTGTATCCTGCGCCAGGGCCAAGCCTGCGCAAAGCGTAAGTGCTGCACTCAATAGCATTGCTTTTCTCATGACAGTCTCTCCTGTTCTTCTATGGTCGTCGTGCAGTGAATTTAGAACCTGAGGGCCGTAATCCCCGTTGCTTTGAAAAAGTTATATCGGATGGGGAACATACTGTATGAAACCTGAACTTCGAGAGCTGCTGGTGACGCTAAACACCGCAATTGGGCCGATCTAAGTGGGGAACTTTGCCGAAGATTGCTACGTACATAAATTCAGCGGCATTGGTTTGCATAAATGGCGTCCGGAAAGGATTGAAAAGCCGCTCAGGTATGATGGGCACAGGTACTTCGTTCACAGATGCGCCAGATTTTAGAAATTTGCCGCCAGACCCTCAGCACCCTTTGGGCCCATAAACTGCGTTCATTTCTCACTATGTTCGGAATCGCTTGGGGAGTGGGCTCTCTGCTGCTGCTGGTCGGCCTGGGCGAGGGCTTTCGTTCGGGCAACAAAAAGCAGTTTGACGAACTGGGTGAGAACGTTCTGTTCATCTGGGGCGGCCGCGCACCGGCGATGAATGGCAGCTTCACCAGCCTGCGCCAGTACTATCTCACCTACCGCGATTACAAAGATGTCGCCGCTGAATGCCCAGATGTAAAGCTCGTGGCGCCTGTGATCTCGCGCAACGATGTCCGCGCGCTAAGCGATTACTTTCAGAGCAGCGGCCAGTTGCTGGGTGTTCCCGCTTACTTTAATCAGATTCGTTATCTGCCAATCAGTGAAGGCCGCTGGTTGAATGATTTAGATATCTCGCAAAAGCGGGCGGTAGTTATTATCGGCGATGAAACCCGCCGCGTGCTCTTCCCCGGTTGGCCAGCGGTCGGCTCGACAATTCTGCTCAATGGCATTCGCTTTCAGGTGATTGGGACCCTTAAGCGCATTGGTCATGGCGACAATAATACCCGCAACCTGCAAATATTTATTCCGTTTTCAGTTATGCGCGAGAACTTTCCGCCGCTGAACGTGGGCGAGGTCGATGATGCCGTTTCTTTCTTCAATTATCAACCCAAGACTCGCGATCTCCACGAGGTCGCTAAAGAAGAAGTCCACAAAGTCATAGCTAGAAACCACGGCTTCGATTACAAAAACCTTGACGCCTTCGATGAATGGGACACGATTCGCACCGTGGACGCGATTGGCAAAATCTTTGACGCCATGAACATGTTCCTGGGCAGCGTGGGGTTGGTCACTCTTGGCCTGGGCGCGATTGGGATCATCAACATCATGCTGGTGGCCGTGGCCGATCGCACTCGCGAAATTGGATTGCGCAAAGCCTTAGGCGCGACCAATCGCAGCATCATGTTTCAATTTTTCGCTGAGGGCGCGTTCCTGACACTGATGAGCGGTTGCATCGGCATGGCTTGCGCCGCCGGGTTCATGGCTTTGCTCGGCATGTTGCCCCAGCCCCAGGGCTTCGACACTCCACGTCTGGTGCCTCAGACGGCATTCCTGGCAATCGTTTCGCTTGCATTTGCGGGAATCGTCGCCGGTCTATATCCCGCGCGCAAAGCTGCGATGCTTGAGCCGGTTGAGGCGTTGCGAAGGGAATAGGGCAGGGAACACAAGATTCTATGAGTCGCGATATTTTTACCGAAGCTTACGGCGCCATGCGTCACGACCTGCGTAAGACCTTGCTCACCATGCTCGGTATGGCCTGGGGCATCGCGACGGTTGTGCTGCTGCTGGCCTACGGCGAGGGCTTTGGCCGCGCCATCGAGAGTATCTGGGACGCCTTCGGCGCCACCGCCGTCGGAATTTATCCCGGGCGCACTTCGCAGCAGGCCGGCGGCAACAAGGCCGGCACCGCAATCCGTTTCACTAATGAGGACATGCAGGTGCTGCAGAACGTCGTTCCTCTCGCCCGGCATTTCTCCCGCGTGGCTCAAATGGACGGGACCACGGTGCAAAACGGTTCTCGCACCTTCACCTTCGGAATTACTGGCGTGGACCCGCCTCTCGGCAACATATGGGCATTGAGCGTGGATGAAGGGCGCTGGCTTGACGAAGCCGACAATCTCAGCCACTCCTACAACGTGGTGCTTGGCTCAGAGGCTAAAGAAAAACTTTTCTCGGGCATGGACGCAGTGGGCCAATCGATCCGCATAAGCGGCGTTACCTTCCAGGTAGTAGGTGTGCTCAAGCCGCGAATGCAGGAGGCTGACGACGACGACAATCGGATCGTTTATGCGCCCTACAACTCCATGGATGCCTTACGCGACAATCATTATCTCAGCGGCATGTGGCTGGACTCGATGGGCCTCGACCATAACAAGATGACTAAAAGTATTCGTGAGGCCCTGGCCGCGCAGCATGGCTTCAAGTCGACTGACGAGCGCGCGCTTCGCGTCTTTGACGCGAAAAAGCAGCTGGAGCAATTCAACATCATCACCATAGCTCTGAAAGTTTTGCTTGCCTTTATCGGAACCATTACCCTCGGTATCGGCGGCGTCGGCCTGATGAATATGATGCTGGTCTCGGTGACTCAGCGCACTCGCGAAATTGGCGTTGAAAAAGCTTTAGGCGCGCGCAGACGAGATATTTTGTTTCAATTTCTTGCCGAGGCCATGGTCATCACCGCCGTCGGCGGCCTGTTCGGGATTTTGCTTTCGTACATCGTTTCGCTCTCCGTGGGACGCCTCACTCTCTACAGCGCTCTCGCCAAACACGCCGAGGCAGGCGACATCCGGCTGATCGTCGCACCGCAAGTGTTATTAATTTCAACCATCATCCTCGCGTTAGTCGGGATTGTGAGCGGAATGTTCCCCGCCTTCCGCGCCGCCAATCTCGATCCCATCGAAGCATTGCGCTACGAATGAAACCCTGATGCGTCGTATCAGGCTATGCTTCTCCATATCGTAGTACCACTTTTCCTTCGTGAACCTTCGTGCCCTTCGTGGTAAAAGGTTTTCCACACAAGAAATCGCAGATTATTGTGACCGCTGACCTTGCGCAGGACCTGCCGACCCGCAAAATTCGTGGCGAGGGTCGAGGATCCAATGACAACTGCAGCCGTGATGCCAATGACCGCTCAAAGAGTCAGCCACGCCGTCATAGGTGCGGCGATGAGAGTTCACACAGAACTTGGCCCCGGCTTCTGGAGAGTAGCTACACTGCATGTTTGCTTTACGAACTCCGGGCGGAAGGCTATTCGGGTTTGGCCCAGGTGGGCTGCCCGTGGTATATCGCGGAGTTAAGCTCGATCTCGGCTATCGTATGGACCTGTTAGTCGAGGATTTAGTAATCGTGAAAATCAAATCGGTAGATGCTGTCGCGCCAGTGCATCACGCGCAAATAATTTCGTACCTGAAACTAAGCGGAAAATCTATTGGGTTGCTTATTCAACTTTAATGTGATTCATCTTAAAGAAGGAATAAAGCGTTTCGTGAACGGCTCGGGCTGGCGTTAAAGCATTAACCACAAAGGGCACGAAGGTTCACGAAGGAATGCAAGAAACTTTAGATTGGCGGTTGGTTTTAATTCGATCTGTTCCTCTGCTTGAGGTTTTCTTGCTTTTTGCTTTTTTCCTTCGTGAACCTTCGTGTCCTTCGTGGTTAACGCCTTAGATTGTGGCGCTCTCCAAAAACTCCGGCGCTTTTCTCGCTTTGCCCATTTGCTCAAATCCGTATGCGATCTTCAGCAATTCGGGCTCACTCCAGGCCCGTCCGAAGAATGAAATGCCGACCGGCAACCCGAAGATAAATCCTGCCAGGACGTTTATGTTAGGGTACCCCGCCACGGCCGCGGCGTTTGAGCTTCCGCCGCCAGAGTGATCGCCATCCACCAGGTCCGTGAGCCATGCCGGGCCGCCGGTGGGTGCGACAATGGCGTCGAGATGAAACTTATCCATAACGCGATCGATTCCGCCCTCGCGAGATAGTTTGTGATTCGCCGCCAGAGCGGTTACGTATTCTTTATCCGTCAGTTGCCCTTTCTCCTGTGCCTTCAAAAATAGATCCTGCCCGAAGTACGGCATTTCTTTTTCTTTGTTCTTTTCGTTGAACGCGATCACATCCGCCAGGCTGTGCACGCGGGCATCGGGTCTCGAAGCAAGATAGGCATTCAAATCCGCTTTCAACTCGTACATCAGCACCAGCAATTCCGTGTCATCGAACTTACCGAATGATTCCAAATCTGCCGGATCAACAATTTCCGCACCGGCAGACTTCATTTCATCGATCAGACGATTCATCAAAGCATCGACCGAATCACTGAATCCAAAGTATTTTCGCGCCACCCCAATTCGTGCGCCCTTCAATCCGTTGGGATCCAGAAATTGGGTATAGTCTTTGTGCAATTTTGTGTTTGCCTCAGCAGTAGCTGGATCTCCCGGGTCACTGCCCGCCAGCGCCCCCAGAAGAATCGCCGCATCCCGCACCGTTCGCGCCATGGGCCCAGAAGTATCCTGGCTATGCGAAATTGGAATGATTCCTGCGCGGCTGATTAACCCCAGCGTGGGTTTGATTCCTACAACTCCATTCGCTGATGAAGGGCAAACAATTGAGCCGTCGGTCTCGGTTCCAACTCCAACCACGCACAAGTTCGCCGACACTCCAGCTCCAGTACCAGAACTCGACCCGCAGGGATTTCGATCCAGCGCATAGGGATTGCGAGTCTGCCCGCCGCGCCCGCTCCATCCGCTGGTGGAATGACTGGAGCGAATATTTGCCCATTCGCTCAAATTAGTTTTCCCAAGAATGACCGCACCCGCCTCGCGTAATTTCCGGGCGACGCCGGAATCTTGCGCCGGCTTCGAACCCACCAGCGCCAGCGAACCGGCTGTGGTTTGCATGCGATCCGCGGTATCGATGTTGTCTTTGATCAGAACCGGAATGCCATGCATCGGACCGCGTGGGCCTTTCGCTTTGCGCTCTTTGTCGAGATCGGCAGCAATGGCAAGCGCATCTGGGTTTATTTCAATCACTGCATTCAGCGCCGGGCCGCCTTTCACAGTGGAGCTGTCTATTTTTTCAATTCGCTCGAGGTAAGTCTGCGCCAGCGAGTGTGCAGAAATCTCTCCGCTAGTCATGCGCCGCCGTAGATCCGCAATTGTGACTTCATCAAACTCAAAAGCCGTGGCCGCCGCTGGCGCGGGTTCTGAGTCCTCCACCACGCGCCCTGCCGACAATGCGGGCACGATCGCTGCCGTTCCAGCGCTGATTGCTGCGGTTCGCAACAGTGCTCTCCGTGACATCCCACTGGACGAGATTGTCAGATCAATTTCGTTTTTCAAGCCGCTCCTCCGAAAAGGCAAATGTGAATCGGAATTATAGTGTCTGGCTGCTCACCAATTTGTAAACCATTCGTCCAATCACTCGGATCAGTGTTTTCGCCGAGATGGTGCTCCTCGAAGACGCCGACATTCCATCTTGGAAAACTGCTACAATCGCACGTTTGCCCTCTGCTGGTCGATGAAATCTCAGGAAGCGGCACCACCACAACTTGCATGAAGGAGTTTGCATGATCGCTTATCACGGGAAGTCCCTTGTTCTTTTTTTGGTGTTCGCGGCGTTTGCGTGCTCGAGCGTGGCCGTCGCTCAAGAGATGCAGGAAGGCCGCCTCATGCGCTTTCCCGACATTTACAAGGACAAGGTGGTCTTCTTCTACGGCGGAAATTTGTGGCTGGCCTCAACTTCCGGCGGCGTGGCGCGGCGCATCACTTCGGGGCAGGGCCGCGAGTTGTTTCCGAAATTTTCCCCCGATGGCAAATGGATTGCCTTCACGGGGCAGTACGATGGCAATTTCAATGTGTACGTAATGCCCTCTGACGGTGGGCAACCGAAGCAACTGACGTTCTATCAAGGTGGCGCGCATCAGTTAAACGACCGGATGGGCGTTCATGACGAGGTCGTTAACTGGACACCCGACAGCAAACGCATCGTCTTCCTTACTCGTCGAGACGCCTCCAACGGATGGACGAAGCGTCCGTTTACGGTCAGTGTCGAAGGCGGTTTACCTGAGCCGCTTCCCATGGATCAAGGCGGACTACTCTCTTACTCTCCGGATGGCGCGAAGATCGCGTACAACGTCACCTTCCGCAACTTCCGCACCTGGAAGCGCTATACCGGCGGCCTTGCCCAGTGGATCAGCATTTACGATCTGAAAGACAATACCAGTGAAGATGTGCCGCACACCGATTGGACCGACACATTTCCCATGTGGCATGGCAATACCATCTATTTCACCTCCGACCGCGGATCCGATCACCATCTGAATCTTTATAGCTACGATGTGGGTTCGAAGCAGATTGAACAGCTCACGCATTACAACGAGTGGGATGTAATGTGGCCGAGCCTGGGGCCGGACGCAATCGTGTTTCAGAACGCCGGGTATCTTTACACGTTTGATCTTCAGTCCAAGCAGCCGAAAAAACTCGATATTCAATTGCCCGCTGACCACACCGCGGCCATGAAGCATTGGGACAATGTCAGCCGGCTGATTACCGATTTCGATATTGCCCCTGACGGAAAGCGCGCGGTATTTGCCGCTCGTGGAGATGTGTTCACTGTTCCCGCAAAAGAGGGAAGCGTTCGCAATCTCACCCGCACTCCCGGTATTCGCGAAAAAGATGTTGCCTGGTCACCGGATGGTCGATGGGTCGCCTACGTTTCCGACCGCACCGGTGAAGATGAAATGTACATTGCCCCGCAGGATGGGCTTGGCAAAGAACAGCAGATCACCAGCGGCTACAAAGGATTCAAATTCCCTCCCGTCTGGTCTCCTGACAGTAAGAAGATTGCCTGGGCAGATAAAGACGTCAACCTGTGGTGGACTGATATCGCTGACAAAAAGCCGGTGAAAATCGATCACGACGAGTACGCCGAGATCACAAACTACAACTGGTCGCCCGACAGCAAATGGCTGGCTTATGACAAGCAGGACGAGAACAATTATTCCGTCGTCTATCTCTATTCGCTGGCGGACTCAAAATCGGCCCCTATTACCACGCCCATGAACAACAGCTACAGCGGCATGTTCGACCCGGGTGGCAAGTATCTTTACTATCTCTCCGACCGCGACTTCAACGAAGTGCTGGGCAATGTAGATTTCGAATTCGCCAATCCAAAAACCACACGCGTTTATATCGTCACCCTCAGCAAGGACGAGGCCTCGCCACTGGGTGTGCAGAGCGATGAAACGGAAGTAAAGAAGGCCGAGCCGGCTCCAATGGCGATGGACCAGGACGCCGCGACCGATCCGAAAGGAAAAAAGGCATCTAAGAAAGATCAGCCGAAAAGTTCCGCAGGCGAAGATAGCGATAAAGATAAGGACAAAGACAAGGACAAAGATAAAAAAGAAAAGCCAGTCGAGGTGAAGATCGATCTCGATGGCATTCAAAATCGCGTTATCGCTCTGCCCATGGATCCGGCCGTGATTCGCAGCTTCGCCGTTGCCAAGGGTTATCTCTACTATTCGACCGTGCCCGCGCAAGGCCTCAATGGTCCGCTTCCCGGCGAGGGCTCAGCCGTCCATGTGTACGACTTGAAAGAACGTAAAGAAAAGACCTTGATTGAGGGAGTAGAGCGCTTCGCTCTTTCCTTTGATGGCTCAAAGCTGATTTACCAGGGCGAAGGCGGAAATCCGCGCACCGGCCACACATACGGAATCATCGATGCCAAGCCGGCCGGTGAAGCCAAGAAAGTTGGCGACAGCGCACTTAGCCTGAGCGGTATGCGCGCAGAAACTGATCCTCCGCAGGAGTGGAAGGAAATTTATAACGAAGTCTGGCGCCAGGAGCGCGATTACTTCTACGAACCCGAGATGAACGGCGTGGATTGGCAGAAAATTCACGACAAGTATGCCCAGCTTCTGCCTTCTGTTTCCGACCGCTACTCGCTGACCTACATCATGGGTGAGATGATCGGCGACCTTTCTAATTCGCATACCTACGTTGGGGGGAGACTATCCTGATCTCCATCCCGTGAATGTCGGATTGCTCGGCGTCGATTACGAACTCGACCAGTCGAGCGGCCGTTATCGAATCAAGAAAATTTATCCCGGAGAAAACTGGAACGCCGAACTTCGTTCACCTCTCACGGAGCCCGGCATCAAGGTAAGCGAAGGCGATTACCTGATTGCCGTGAACGGGCAGCAATTGCATGCTCCCCAGAATCCTTACGAATTATTCGTGAACCTGGGCAATGAAACTGTGACTCTCACGGTCAACTCGAAGCCCTCGGAAGAGGGTGCGCACAACATCGTGGTTAAGCCGATCAACGACGAGTACAACCTCCGCGAGCTCAACATGATCACGACCAACCGCAAGAAGGTGGATGAAGCCACCGGCGGGAAAGTCGGTTATGTCTATCTTCCGGATATGGGCGCGCCGGGTTTGGATGAGTTCGTCAAGCAATTCTTCCCGCAAATTCGCAAACAGGGCCTGATTATCGATATCCGTTATAACGGCGGCGGCTTCGTCGACGAACTGATCTTCGAGCGCCTGCGCCGTATTCTTGCCGGAATGGATTCAGCGCGAAACTTTAAGAGTGGCACCGTGCCACCGATTGTCTTCAACGGTTCCATGGTTTGCCTGACCAACCATTACGCCGCATCAGATGGCGACATCTTCAGTTACATGTTCAAGTACTACAAGCTCGGCCCCCTCATCGGCGAGCGCACCTGGGGCGGGGTCCGCGGCATCCGTGGCGAAATTGATTTGATGGACGGCGGCTATATCACGCGTCCCGAGTTCGCCCGCTATAACAATCAGAGCCAGTGGATTGTAGAGAACCACGGCGTTCAGCCCGACATTGTTGTCGAAAACCGGCCGGAGCAGGTGGTCAGCGGGAAAGATCCGCAACTGGATCGTTCGATTGAAGAAGTGATGAAGGCGATCGAGGCGAATCCGAAGCAACTTGCCACGCGTCCGCCAGCGCTTCCGCCTTACCCCGCCGGTCCAGGATAAATAAAGTCGTGCGGGGGCGGGCATCAATGCCC
>JBOGLH010000097.1:0-2393 GCA_050746025.1 Terriglobales bacterium
GCGCAATTGCTCAGAGCTTTTGGCCTTTCGGTATTCGACCGCATCCTGCGGACGGAAATCAGGGCGCGATTCCAGCCACTGCACATGCAGATCTACTTCGTTACGCGGCCTCGCCCCCGGAGGCAGCGCTTCCAGATATTTTTTGGCCAGTTTGTAGGCGCGCGCAATCCGGGCGTCAATGTTATAGCGCTGCTGAAAATTGATGTACTCGAAAAGATCGCCACCCACGCTCCCCGCCGGAATGGAATTGCCGTAAATATCAGTTCTCGCCAGGTGTGGGATCGTGCCCTCAACCGGCATCAGCCGGTCGCGAAGGTACTCGTCAATCCGGGACTCTGCCCGATTTGCCATGACAATTTCTTGCAGGCGTTTGTCTTCGGTTTCCATTTGATTACTATGAGCTTTGCTGAATTATACGTAGACCGATGACAGTGCCATCAGACAAATAACCGGCGCGCGAAGGTGCAGTTCAAGGTCTATCGCAACCGCGGTGAGAAGTCAGTCGAAGCCATAAAGGTCGAGTCAATTTTTTCGGTCAGTTTGCCATTGGCTTCGGACTCTTCTTTGACGCGCTTCCACTCCGGGTCGTCCTGGAATGATTTCCAGTTGGCGGTTGCTGCCTCGCGGCTAGGATGCTGAAGAATGTAAATAAGGATATTGCCCTTTTCGGGTTCGTCTATTGGCGTAAAGTAAGCAACATTCTTCATACCGTGCTTGTCAAACAGTTTCGTGGTGTGATCGCGAAAGCGCGCCAGCAGTTCTCCCAGTTTTCCTGGCGCGGCATGATAAACCCGCAGCTCATAAACTGTGCTAGATGCTTGCTTACGATCAGCACCTTGTGAGGCTGCCAAAAGCGCTGACGAAAGAACCGGCAAACAGGAAAGTGATTGCAGCAATTGTCGTCTCTTCACGCCACGCATTTTAGCAAATACTGAGGTAAATACTTCAGGAGCGCTCAAATCGGCCGGACTGCCTCATGCCGACCATTGCAGCACAGTGTAAGAGCGAGCCGGGACTTCGAACCGGGTCCGCCCATTTGCGGCGGTTGGCTTTTCAAATTGCTGAGGGTGAACCTTAGTCGGCGCATCAAAGCTGTTTACGGCTTTCAAGTCATCTCCGGTTAGCACCTGTGAAGTCACAAGCCGCGTGCCTGGAGTGTCCTCCCATACGATTTCAATGGTGCGCGGCTTTGACAGATCGCGATTCAGAACGAAGAGCGAGATTTGTCCATTCTGTGGATTCACAGTTGCAGCCGCATCCACGAACGGAACCGGCTCCATGCGAGAAACCTCGTAGGTCGGCGATTGCACCATGAGGTTCAACACGTTTCCGCTGGCGTACTGTAAGGCCCATGCGTAAGGGTAATAAATTGTCTGGCGGAACATGCCATTCTCGTTGGTCATAATTGGCGCAATAACGTTGATCAGTTGCGCCAGACAAGCGATCTTCACTCGATCGGCGTTGCGCAGCAGCGTGATAATCAATCCGCCGACGAGGAGTGCGTCTTCGAGGTTGTAGATTTCTTCGAGAAGATGCGGCGCTTCCTGGCGATTGCCATCCGTGGCCGCCCCACTACGCTCGCGGTACCACACATTCCACTCATCAAAAGAGAGCCACAACTTTTTCCGCGAGCGCTTATGGCCACGCACCAGGTCGCAAACTGCAAGGCTTTCCGCAATCTGACGGTCCATAGTGAGATTGAGCGCTACAAACTTCTCACTGCTGCCGCCAGTTTCTTCCGGCGTGTTCCCGAAGTAGCGGTGCAGCGACAGCCCGTCGACATATTCATAACATTGCTCGAGGACCTCGCGGTCCCACTCGAGGTAGGTTGGCATGAGCGGTCCGCTTGATCCGCAAGCGATTAACTCAAGCGATGGGTCAACCGCGCGCATTTGCCGCGCAGCGTCTTGCGCTTTCAATCCGTATTCGGTTGCAGTCATGTGCCCGATTTGCCACGGACCATCCATCTCGTTACCCAGGCACCAGTGCTTCACTTTATAAGGCTCGGCATAGCCGTGCTTGCGGCGCAGCTCGCTCCATTGCGTGCCCTTGTCCACATTGCAATACTCCACCAGCGCGGCTGCTTGTTCCGCGCTTCCAGTGCCCAGGTTGAGGCCCATCAGCGGCTCGGTGCCGACCGCTTTGCACCACGCCATGAATTCATCGGTGCCGAACTGGTTGGTGTTGAGCGAATTCCACGCCTTATCGAGCACCCGCGGACGGTCCTGCCTGGGGCCGACGCCATCGAGCCAGTTGTATCCCGAGACAAAATTTCCTCCCGGATACCGGATGATGGGAACTCCCATGTGGCGCACTTCGTCCATCACGTCCTTGCGGAAGCCGTTCGAGTCCGAAAGCTTCGAGCCGGGATCGTAAATTCCCTGGTAGATGGC
>JBOGLH010000098.1:0-12968 GCA_050746025.1 Terriglobales bacterium
CGATTCTTCCGGTCACCACCGTGCCGCGTCCTTGAATCGAAAAAATATCTTCAATCGGCATCAGGAACGGCTTGTCGAGTTCACGCGCCGGCTGCGGCACGCTCTTATCGACCGCCTCCATCAACGCGTCCACCTGCTTCTCCCACTTGGCTTCGCCATTCAGCGCGCCCAGAGCCGACAGCCGCACTACCGGAACATCGTCGCCCGGGAACTGATACGACTTCAACAACTCACGAACTTCCAGTTCCACCAGGTCGAGCAATTCAGGATCATCGACCGCATCGCACTTATTCAGCGCAACCACGATGTAAGGCACACCAACCAGACGAGCCAGCAGCACGTGCTCGCGAGTCAGCGGCATCGGACCATCGGTCGCCGCCACAACCAGAATCGCGCCATCCATCTGCGCCGCGCCGGTAATCATGTTCTTGATGTAGTCGGCGTGGCCTGGGCAATCGACGTGCGCATAGTGCCGGTTCGCGGTCTCATACTCCACGTGCGCCGTGGCAATAGTTATGCCGCGCGCCTTTTCTTCCGGCGCATTGTCGATCGAATCAAATGATCGGAACTGGATCTTCGGGTTGTGCTTCGACAACACCTTGGTGATGGCCGCCGTCAGCGTGGTCTTGCCATGATCGATATGACCAATGGTGCCAACGTTCACGTGCGGCTTATTGCGTTCAAATTTCTCTTTTGCCATTTCTTGTCCTCTTAGCTCTTAGCTCAAACCAAACCCTGTGGCGCGGGCGCCCTCGCCCGCGCATCCTTCAGTAATACTGATAAAGCTTCTGGTACTTCGCCCTCAGCTCGGGGCCCGCTTCCTCAATCTTAGAAAGATAAAACTCTTTCATCTGCGCCTGGTCGGTCAGAGGCAAAGCCGAATAAAGATCCTTCGCCGAACCAGACAATGCTCCGACCTGCTCCAGCACCCGCTTCGCCAGCGCCAAATCAAAATCCCGAATCCGCAGGCCAGCGCTTGCCATCTTCTTCAGATACTTCTCTACGTGCTCGGGAGCGAATGCACGGCTGATCGCAGCCTTCAACTCGCCAAATTCTTTTTCTTTCTCAACCTTGATTGTTGCCTGTTCGAATGCCATCTTCTCTAATCTCTGGAGCGGGAGACGGGAATCGAACCCGCGACCAACAGCTTGGAAGGCTGTGACTCTACCACTGAGTTACTCCCGCCCGAAGCAGCTGTCAGCCATCAGCCGTCAGCCCTCAGCAAAACCACAACCGCAATCTCTGGAGCCGATGATCAGGATTGAACTGATGACCTCTCCCTTACCAAGGGAGTGCTCTACCAACTGAGCTACATCGGCTTAATTCAGCTGCCGGCCATCGGCCGTCAGCTCTCAGCTAAACCCAAACAAACCTTCAGTCGCTCTCGCCTTCGCCACCCGGGTGCATCACTTCTTTTCGCCGCACCCACGTCTTTACGGCAAACATCGCCAGGATCGCCAGCGTGACGCCCCGCACTCGCTGGTCCGGCAACGTAGCGAAAGCCAATGCCGCCAATGCGACGTATGCTGCCAGCGCTAACGCTAATCTTTTCGCCACAAACTCAACCTGCGTCCCGGCCAAAATCTGGTGCACAGGGAAGGATTCGAACCTTCGTACCTCCGAGGAGGGGCAGATTTACAGTCTGCTGGCTTTAACCACTCACCCACCTGTGCATTAGCGGTGAGCGTCGAGCAGCGAACGTTGAGCAATCGTTCTGGCGCTCATAGCTCATCGCTCACAGCTAAAAGCTTTTTCAGACACGCCGCAACCGTCGTTGCAATTACGCCTTGCCACTGGGGATCAGAAAGTGCGCGTGAGAGACCACCCGCGCTAACAACTCATCTGGAAAATTCCCTTATGGTGTGCCGATGGAAAAGCTGTCCGCCGCCTGCCCTGCTAATCCTGTCAATCTGGAGCTGGCGAAGGGATTTGAACCCCTGACCCTCTGATTACAAATCAGATGCTCTACCAGCTGAGCTACGCCAGCAGGTGAGAACCGAAGCCCAAGCCCCGCTCCTCACACGAATCCCTGTTTCTTTAATAGGACAATTATAGAAGTTACCATAGCGGTACATGAGGTGCAAGGGCGTGGAGGGAGCATCTCTAAATCGAGGGGAGCTAACGAGTCTCCGACCATTTTCGAAGAAGTCGGTGGACGAGATAGATGGCGAAATAAATACCGATAAGCGCTGCAGCATTGATTGTGCCCATGGAGATTGTCCGCCGGATGAATTTCTCCCAATTTGATCCCACGCTATCGATATTCGGGCAGAGAAAACATAGCCACGAAACTCGCGGAATACCGCCCCAGCGCCAGTAGAACATGGCGGCCTGCAAGTAACCGATAACCGCTAGAAGGATCGATGTCGGTTTCATGCCCCACTGACCGGCTACCTTCAGCAACTGATCAACTTACTTCCCGACCCACTGGTCCACCCAGTCATTCACCGTCTTGTACCAGAGCTGCGAGTTTTGCGGCTTGAGTACCCAATGGCCTTCGTCGGGGAAGTAGAGCATTTTTGACGGCACGCCTTCACGCTGCAATGTCGTGAACAGATCGAAGCCCTGCGACACGTCGAGGCGGTAGTCGAGCTGGCTGTGAATCACCAAGGTCGGTGTCTTGAAATTGGCCGCGCTCAGGTGCGGAGACCATTTGCGGTACAGCTCGCGGTTGGTATACGGCGTCCCCTTGAACTCCCATTCGTTGAACCACAATTCTTCGGTCGTGCCCCATGCCGACTCGGTATTGAACATGCCGTCGTGAGTCACAATGCACTTGAAGCGGTTGGTGTGGCCGAGGATCCAGTTGGTCATGTATCCGCCATAACTGGCGCCCAGCGCGCACTCACGATCTTTATCTATAAACGGATAATGCTGCTCGGCGTAGTCGAGCCCCTTCATCAGGTCGTCAAACGGAGCGCCGCCCCAGTCGCCATTGATCGCGTCGATGAACTTCTGCCCATAGCCGGGCGAACCGTGAAAGTTGATGAAGATGACCACGTATCCATTTGCTGCGAAGAGTTCCATGTTCCAGCGATAACTCCACTCATCTCCCATGGGAACCTCCGGCCCGCCATGCACGATGAACTTCACCGGATATTTCTTGTTGGGATCAAAATTCGGTGGCTTGACCAGGAAGCCTTCGACTTGGTCGCCGTGCGCGCCGTTGAACCAGAAGGTTTCGAGCGGAGACATGGAGACTTCGGAGAGGACAGCATCATTAACTTGAGTAAGAGGCTCGGTTTTCCAACAGTCGCCCTTGGAATTCATCGCCAGGCAGGCGTCGTATGCGCGGTAAAGTTCGTTCGGGTGTGTAATCGACATACGAGAGAACAATACTGTGTTGCCGTCAATTGTGAGGTTCAAATCGTCGTTGTATCCGTTCTCGACAGTTTTGATGTTGACGTACGTGTGTTTGATCATGACGCCGCCGCCGGGTCCGTTGTCGGACGTCTTGGTCTCGAATGCAATGGAATAGATCGGGGATTCGCCTTTACTGTCCGAAGTAAAAATAAGTCCGAAGGAACTCGGCTGCCAGACGAACGACTGTACCCACTGGTCAAAATCTACCGTCAGATCCTTTTTCTCCCCCGACTTCCTGTCGTACAGCATTAACCGAAAACGGTCGCTCTCGTATCCTGGCCGCTGTTGCGCGCGGTACGCGATGTACTTTCCATCCGGCGAATAGAGCGGAGTGTTGTCGGCGGCTTTGTTTTCGGCAGTGATGTCCTTGGTCGCGGCGCTCACATGCTTCGAAGTTGCATCCGCCGGAAAATTCACCGGCACAGTGAATAAATCGTTGTTGGTCGAAATCGCCGGCTCGGGATCGTGGTTTGAGGCGTAACAAATCTCCTGCCCATCCGGCGAGAACGCATAGTCATCCTGTCCGCCAAGCGAAAACACCGGCGCATCATAATCGCCGGGGGTTAGGTCGCGGGGGACGATCGTAATGTAGTTGAGGTTTGTCGCGCCTGCAGGTGGCGGAACATTGCCGGCAGAGATTGCAAATAAATGCGTCCTCTTGCCTTCCTTGTACGCATTCCAATGCCGATACAGCAGGTGGGTGAAGATCAGCGCCTTTATCTTTGAGTTCTTCTTTTCTTCCAATTTCTTCGCATTACACTCAGCTTCTGCTTCTGGTGTCCCATCACATTCCGGGTACACATCCGACTTAAACAAAATGTTCTTTCCATCCGGCGACCATAATTCGCCATCGGCTTCAGTCGCGACATCAGTGAGCCGGTGTTTCGCAGTCACAATTCCAGTCGCACCATCAAAATCGGCAATCCAAATTTGCGATCCGTTCTCTTTCGTCGAAACGAACGCAAACCGCTTCCCGTCTGGCGCCCAGCGCGGCCGGTCAGCATCCTGATCGGAGATGATTTCTTTTCCCCTTCCCTTTGTCATTCCGACCGGAGCAGGGTCATTCGCTGGCGAATGATCCTGTGAAGTGGAGGAACCTGCTTTTTCTTGGGAAAGCGGCACCACCCACACATGCGGCGTTTTTGTATTCGCCTTCAGATCGACATCGACCGCGGCAAAGAGCACCCACTTGCCATCCGGCGACACCTCCGGCTCTTCCACGCGCTTGAGCTTCATCATGTCTTGAAACGTGAATGGATGTTTGGCTCGAGCGATCAAAGGAAGAGCAGAAAGGAAAAATGCCAGAGAGAAAAGACAGGCGCGCATCACGACCTCCGGAAACGAGACCAGATAGTCTACTTCAGGCGGCGGCAATCATATTGTTCAACTCTGAGGCGCTTGATCGACAATCTTTTCGTTGGCCGCGTCCCAATACTGTTTCTTGCCTGACCAATAAGCCTCGGTCGACATCATGCATGCCACTGAGTGCGCGAACCCGGCTTCTACCGTGCAATGCGGCTGCTGACGCGACCGAAGACACTCAAACCAGTTGCTCATGTGCTCGAGAGAAAGGTCGTCAATTCCCATCGGCGGCAGTTCGGTTTCGCCCGGGAGCAAAACGTACTTTGACGCCCGGCTCTTATCGATGTCCGGATTTTCTTCATGCGTTCCTTTTTCTTCCACCAGTTGATAACGCGGGCTGCCCTCGCCGCCAATGTTAAAGAGGGTTGCCTTTTTTCCCATGAAGCGTGTGAAGCTGGGAGCGTCATTGCCGAAGCAGGTCGAGTAGCTGACCAGAAAACCTTTGGGATAGTCGAGGAGCGTTTGAAAGGTGTCGGCATTTTCGCGCCCATCATGCCAGGCGAACACCCCGCCGTTCGATACCGCAGAACGCGGAAAGTTATCGTTCATGAACCAGTGCACCAGGTCGATGGCGTGGCTCATCCACTGATCCGGAATGCCGCTGGAAAATTCCTTGTACAGGCGAAATTCGCAATACACCCGCGGATCAAATGGGCGGTACGGCTTATTCAACAAAAATCTCCGCCAATCAGTATCTTGCTCGCGAATCAGTTTGGTCACATCACGTCCACGCCATCGCGGGCCATGATAGTTCCAAACAATCTCAACCTTGCTCACGTCGCCGAGGACACCGGTCTGCACCAAATCATGCGCGGCCCGAGGATAAGGCTCGCTGCGATGCTGGGTGCCGACCTGCACGATCAACTTGTTCTTCAGGACGGCGTCACGCGCGGCTTTTGCCTCTTGCAGCACATCGCCCATCGGTTTTTCGACATAGGCATCTTTGCCGGCATCGGCGGTCATTTTCAGCAGCAGCGAATGCGAAAAATCGGGCGTGGAAAGGATCACCGCATCGATGTCTTTATCTGCGAGTACTTCTTCAATGTTCCGGAAAGCACGCGGCGCGCGACCGTAGTACTTGCTGTTGGTCGCAACCGCCTTGTCACGATTCATGCTCCACAAGTCGCAGACGGCATTCATCTCCACTTTATGACTGGCGGCGACTTTTGAAATGATCAAATCCAGTTCGGTGCCGCGGCCTCCAATTCCCACGTGGCAAAGAGCAATGCGATCGTTCGCGCCCAGAATCTTTCCGTAAGATAGAGCAGTTTTCGCGAGCGCCGAGCCTCCGGCAACGACTGCGGCGCTTTTAGACAAAAAAGTTCTGCGATTGATGGCGGATTCAGAGTTGGTCACAATTTCCTCTCCTTGGCGGCAGCAAATCACCGGCTGTACTGATTGCGTTTTTTCTCCGCGTGGCGGTCGAGCCCTAGCTGTATCAGGCGAGTGATCAGTTCCGGATATCCCACCCCCGAAGCCGCCCACAGCTTCGGATACATGCTAATCGAAGTAAATCCCGGCATGGTATTGATTTCATTCAAATATATCTTCCTTGACTTAGGATCCATCAGGAAATCGACCCGCGCCAAGCCCGAGCAATCTACCGCGCGGAATCCGGCAATGGCAAGCTCCTGAACTTTTTTTGTTTCAGCCTTGGTCAGCTTCGCAGGAATAATGAGCTGCGATCCCTCATCAAGATACTTGGCGGAATAATCGTAGAACTCCGCGCTGGGCACAATCTCTCCCGGAACCGATGCCTCAGGGTTGTCGTTGCCCAGCACCGAGCATTCGATCTCGCGGGCCTTATTCTTTTTTCCGCCCACGCCTTCTTCGATTACGATCTTGCGATCAAACTTCGCCGCCTCATCAATCGCGGGACCCAGTTCCTTTCGATCGCGCGCCTTCGAAATCCCCACCGAGGATCCCAAATTCGCTGGCTTCACGAATACCGGATACTTCAGCCTGCTCTCCACCAGCTTCTGCACCTTTTTCGGCGAAGACTCCCATCCGCTGCGTAGCACAGTCACGTGTTTCACGAGCGCCAATCCAGCCGCGCGAAACAAGGACTTCATGATGTCCTTATCCATACCCGCGGCCGAACCGAGCACGCCCGCGCCAACATATGGAATATCCGCGAGTTCCAGCAGCCCCTGGATAGTCCCATCCTCACCGAAGGTTCCATGCAGCACAGGAAAGATAACATCGACATTGATCGCGCGGTCTGATGCGCGCCGAACCGGCATGTCGGTTTGGAACGGAGTCATCGAGGACTTGTGTGGCTCAGGAGGAACTACTACTGCCTCGCCATTTTGCAAAACCGCTGCAGAAGCGGTGCTGTCTGGATCACCCGCTCTCAATGTGGCGCGGGCGCCCTCGCCCGCGTTACCATGCAGTAACTTCTCAGCGTCTGTCGAGGTCAGCCAGCGCCCGTCCTTCGTAATACCAATCGGCACAACCTCATATTTATTCGTATCGATTGCCTTGAAAACCGAAGCCGCCGAAAGCAACGAGATTTCATGCTCACCGCTGCGTCCGCCAAAAAGAATGCCTACTCGCAATTTTTTCATTTCAATTTTAGTGTGAATGCGAGCTGCGATCTACGTCAATTCCAGCAGTGGTACGCATTGACTCCGCACTGTGCTAGTTGTGAGCCGCCACTCGGCCCTTCGCATCCGGAATGCCCGACTTGTTGAAAAACCAGTTCACCACCGTATCTCGCCAGACAATCGCTTGCCCAGCCTGATATTTAAGTCTGTTCAGGACTTCCTCATATCTCTGTTTATCGATTTCGCCACGCATTGATTCCCATTGCCCGACGAGTCTCGCGGCTCCCTTTGCTCCGTCATAATGCGAATCATAAATATGCTGTATGACGGTCTTGCCGGAATGCAACACATACGTGTAGGCCACGTGGTGCATGAACAGTAGCAGTTCGTCCGGACACGACGCCAGGTTCTCATATTTTTTTTGCACTTGGGTAGAGTACTGCGCAATGTATCCAGTTCCGGTTGCGGTCGTGCGATCCATGCCAACGCCGTTCGCGTCTGCACGAATCCATTGTCCCCAGCCATTGTGCTCGGCAGAATCGACGTTGGGCTCGTAATGCGAACCTAGAATGTCGGTGAGAGTTCCGACCCCCAGCGGCCCGGTGTAGCTTTCATAAATGCGCCAGGAAGAGAGCTGCATGCCGGAGATGGTCGTAACTACTTGCGGATTGTTTCCGAACGTCAATCGCGTCCATTCCGCGGAAACTTCGGGGGCGCTTAAGCTCGGATTCCACGCCAGTCTTCCATATGCATAAAGATTCGCCATGGCCAGCGGGTGCGCGAGCCAGTTTTCGTCGAGCCCGACGTTCACCACCGCATTGAATCCACCTAGGGGGCGCCGCCCGGTTTTGCCTTCGACAATTTCTTTCACCGGCGATGCGCCGTGCACGTGCATATCGAAATCAAGAATTTGTTTCCACATCGCCGCCAGGAAACAAAGATGCCGCTGCTGCCCGGTGTACTCCTGCGTGACCTGCAATTCGATGGCTTCGTTGGTGTGCTGCATGGCGCCGAACAGCGGGGACGCCGGCTCACGCACTTGAAAATCAATCGGTCCATACTTGATCTGCAGCACGACGTTGTCGTCGAATTTTCCATCCAGAGGATGAAAGTAGTCGTAAGCGGCTTTGGCGCGGTCGGCCTTCATATCGCGCCAGTCAAGATGATGGTTGTAAACAAACGCGCGATACATCAGGATGCCGCCATGCGGCTTCAGTGCTCGCGCGATCACATTAGCGGCATCGGCCGCAGTTCGACCGTATTGCGAAGGCCCCGACCGGCCTTCGGAGTCGGCTTTCACCACGAATCCTGCGAAGTCGGGTATGCGCTCGTAAATATCACCGACCTTCTTTTTCCACCACTCAGCCACGCCGTTATCCAGCGGATCAAAAGTCTTCAGGCCGCCAACAGCCATCGGACTGCTCAAATCAACTGACAGAGCAAGCCTGACTCCCCAAGGACGGAAAGCGTCAGCCACCCGCGCGAGTTGCGGCAGAAAATCTGCACTCAGGATTCGCGGATCGGCGTTCACATTGTTAATTGCGCAAGAATTAATTCCCACCGAAGCCAGCAGCCGCGCATATTCCCCGGCGCGAGTCAGATCGCTTCGGACTGCGCGGTTGTCGAAAAAGATCGAGCGTCCCGCATAGCCGCGCTCTATGCTGCCGTCGAGGTTGTCCCACTGGCTTGCCCAACGAATGCGCGCCAAGGGATTTTCGAATTCGTCAAGATCGTCGATACTTCGCTGCTGCGCAATCCACGACAGAAACGCAAATGTCCCATACAGCACCCCGCGATCACTACCGCCGATGATCAGCCAATACTTTTTGCCGCCATGCTGAAGCGTTCGTAGCCAGAAACCATCGCTGCCAAGCGAGCGCGACGTATCGAGTTCGCCAAAGACCACGCGCATATCATTCAGCTTTCCAATTACAATCGCGTTGTGAGCAGAAACATTCTGTTCAGCCCGCAGCCGTTTCTCGAGCATCGACCCAATACCGCGAACTAATTCGCCTTTGGCGGAATTCAGCAGGTCTGAATTGCCGAGAGAAATCACCATTTTGGGCAGTGCGTTACAACGAGTCGCAGCCTTCCGGCCAACAGCCGCATACCTCAGCCATCCCTCCGCACCGATTTCCGCACGGAGCAACGACACACTCGCAAAAACAACCGCGAGCGGAATCACAATGGAACGAAACCAGTTCATTCGCCGTTCAAGATACACTAATCATCGCCGCGATTTTTTTCTATGCCCGCCCGTCCTCCAGGTCCGAAGCCGCATTTTCTGATCGGCAACATGCCATTAGCCAACCCCGATCCGCTTCCCATCTTTTCGGCTTGGGCAGCCGACTTTGGCGACATCTTTTACTACCGCGCCGCTTGGCTGCACGTTTATTTTCTCAATCATCCCGATCTCATTGAAGAAGTCCTGGTGCGAAATCCGCGCAATTTTCTGAAGGATCGCGTGGTCCGCAACAGTCGCTGGTTTTTCGGCGAGGGATTGCTGACCAACGAAGGCGACTCATGGCTCCGTCAACGGCGTCTCTCCGCGCCGGCATTCCATCGCGAGCGTGTCAGCACCTACGCGAAGATCATGGCCAGCTACGCGCAGCAAATGTTGACCGGCTGGCAAGACGGCGAAACTCTGGATATTCATCAAGAGATGATGCGACTCACCCTGCAAATTGTGGTGCGCGCGCTCTTCAATGTAGAAGCCGAAGAGACCGCAGAAATTTCCTCCGCGTTGAATTTGATCATGAGCAACACCACCGGCGTCCGCATTTTGCTTCCGCCGATTGCGCGTTATCTACCCACTCCGCGAATGATCAGCTTCCGCCGCGCCGTTGCTCGCATGGACAACACCGTGTACCGCATCATCGCCCAGCACCGAGCCAACAAAACCGACTCTGGCGATCTGCTCTCGATGCTGATCTCAGCGCGCGACGAAGATGGGAGTCGCATGTCAGATAAGCAGCTTCGCGACGAGGTGCTCACCTTCCTAATCGCCGGGCATGAGACAACCGCTTTGGGTTTGACCTGGACATGGCACCTTCTGGCGCAGCATCTCGAAGTCGAAGGAAAACTTCACCAGGAACTTGATCGCGTGCTGGGCGGCCGCGTCCCCGAATTTTCTGACTTACCGGCGCTCACTTATTGCGAGCGGGTGGTCAAGGAATCTATGCGCCTCTATCCGCCGGCGTGGAGCCTGGCGCGCACAGTTATTTCTGATTTTGATCTGCGCGGCTACCGCATTCCGGCTGGAGTAAACGTGGTGATGAGCCAGTGGATCATGCATCGACATCCAGCCTATTTTCTCGAGCCTGAAAAGTTCGATCCCGACCGCTGGTCTACAGAAAAAGCGCAGAAGCTTCCCCGCTTCGCATACTTCCCGTTCGGCGGCGGGCCAAGGCAGTGCATCGGATCGTCGTTCGCGATGATGGAAGCCACTTTGCTTCTGGCGACAATTGCCCAAAAGTTTCAGCTGAATTCCGTGCCCGGGCACCCGGTTCTTCTGGTTCCAAGCTTCACCCTGCGGCCGAAGTATGGCATGCGCATGACTCTCAGGACCCGCTCACAGGCCAGCAAGCCGCAGCAGGGTGAGGCTATCGCATCGCAGAAATAGTGCCGCCAAATCCCTGGCTTGACGAACTGGCCAACTGTCCCTATCATTTATTCACCAGTCGGCTCTTCGGAGCTGACCTTGGATTTCATGCAGAGTGGCTGAGGGACGAGCCCTAAGACGCCACGGCAACCGGACCGGGATCATATATCGCGGCCGCCAGGTGCCAACTCTCGGCCCGGAAACGGGGGGACATGAGATTCGGGATGCAAGAATTTATCAGCCATTCCTGAACCTCTTTTCCCATTTCCCGGGCAAAGAGGATTTCGTTTTTAGTGGCTCTGCTAACGTACTAGGCCGCCTTTGATTTTGTAATTTGCTAATTGTGTAATTTGTAATTTGAAAAGCGGTGGCATCTGGGATTCCAAATTACCCGACTTACCAAATTAGGCAATTACAAAGTCGAGCCAGGCTCTTCCCTCTCCATTCAGATAGGCCATGGCGATGCGATACGAACTACGCTGTCGGGAGTGCCACAAGAGTTGGGGCAATGTTCCCAAATCGGTTTGCGAGGAGTGTTTTTCTCCTCTCGAAGTTTTCTACGATTACGATTCCATCCGTCACGACTTTACCCGCGAGAAGATTGCGCAAGGCCCTAACAATATCTGGCGCTACTCGCCGTTGCTGCCGCTTCCGGAAGATCATCAGCCTACGCTGCCGGTTGGCTTCACTCCCCTTATCAAAGCCTCCGGGCTGGCTCGCGCAATTGGCGCGAAGAATTTGTTCATCAAGAATGACGCCGTTTGTCTGCCGACATTGAGCTTTAAAGATCGCGTGGTCGCCGTGGCTCTGGCCAATGCGCGCAGCTTTGGGTTCGACACGGTCTCCTGCTCATCCACCGGCAATCTAGCGAATGCAACCGCCGCCCAAGCCGCACGCAATGGATTCAAGTGTTGGATTTTCATCCCTGCCGATTTAGAGCAGGCCAAAATTCTCGGAACCCAAGTTTTCGGCGCAAGGCTAGTGCGGATATCCGGCAGCTACGACCAGGTCAATCGCCTGTGCTCGCAAATTGCCGACGAGCACAATTGGGGCTTCGTCAATGTCAATTTGCGACCGTATTATTCAGAGGGATCAAAAACCTTCGGCTACGAGATTGCTGAACAACTCGGCTGGCGCTTGCCCGACAATGTCGTCTGCCCCATGGCCGGCGGATCGCTCATCATCAAAATCAAAAAGGCTTTCGAGGAACTCATCAAGCTCGGCCTGGTTGAACCCAAGCCGGTGAAATATTTCGGTGCTCAGGCTACCGGCTGCTCGCCTATTTCGACTGCAGTAAAGCTCGGCAACACCGAAATCGAACCGCAGAAACCTTCAACCATCGCACGATCTCTGGCAATCGGCAATCCCGCTGATGGACATTACGCCATTCAAACCATTACTGGAAGCGGTGGTTGGTCGGAAGACGTTTCCGATCCCGAGATCGTGAAATCGATTCAGCTTCTCGCCGAAACTGAAGGCATCTTCACCGAGACCGCCGGCGGCGTGACCCTCGGCTGCGCGCGCAAGCTTTACAAGAGCGACCGCATCCTTCCGAATGAAACCACTGTTCTTTGCATTACGGGTAATGGCCTGAAGACAACCAATGTTCTAACCAGCGAATACGAAATCGAACAGCCGATCGCGCCGAAGCTGGCGGAGTTCGAAAAGTTGCTGGCTTCGGAAGTTGAGTTGCCCGCCGCCGTCGGCGCCTAAAAATCTAACGCGGTTGCGCCGGACCCATGCCAGCTAAAACTGGGTGAGCATGTACCGCCTAGCTCATACTAATGTGAGGCCTTCTCCCAATACGAGCCGGCGCTCGCGGAAGCGCTGCCCCAAATCGGCGCTGAATAATCGTAGGTCGGGCGACTTGCATCCGGAATGGCCCTTTCCGTATCATGTAACTAACCAGTTAGTTAAATATGCATGCTGTTCGCGCAATCCGTCTTGGTACCCGCGGTAAACCGGAAGAGAGCCGCGCTGCGATCCTCAAAGCTGCGGTCGTCGAATTCGCCCGCGAAGGCGTGGCTGGAGCACGCACCGACGCCATTGCCCGCGCCGCTCGCGTCAACAAGGCGCTCCTCTACTACTACTTCAAG